>PXDM01000504.1 GCA_003565055.1 Paracoccaceae bacterium | reverse complement strand
TCGAACATATCCACACCGCGCTCCACTGCGCCGACGATATCATCGGGCTTGCCCACGCCCATCAGATAGCGTGGCTTGTCCTCGGGCAATTGTCCGGGCGCATAGTCGAGCACGCCAAACATCGCCTCCTGCCCCTCGCCCACGGCCAGACCGCCAATCGCGTAGCCATCGAACCCGATGGCGCGCAGCGCCTCGGCGCTCTCGGCGCGCAGATCCGGCTCTAGCCCGCGCTGCTGGATGCCGAAGAGCGCATGACCGGGCCGGTCGCCAAAAGCATCGCGCGAGCGCTGCGCCCAGCGCATCGACAGCTGCATCGAGGCCGCAATCGTCTTGCGATCCGCAGGCAGCGCCGGGCATTCATCGAAACACATCACGATATCCGAGCCCAACAACCGCTGGATCTCCATCGACCGCTCCGGCGTCAACAGATGCTTGGAGCCGTCAATATGGCTGGCAAAACGCACCCCTTCCTCGGTCAGCTTGCGCAAACTCGCCAGCGACATGACCTGAAACCCGCCCGAATCGGTCAGGATCGGCCGATCCCAATTCATGAAACGGTGCAACCCCCCCAAAGCCGCAACCCGTTCGGCGGTCGGACGCAACATCAAATGATAGGTATTGCCCAGAAGGATATCCGCACCCGTCTCGCGCACCGATCCCGGCAGCATCGCCTTCACCGTCGCGGCTGTCCCCACCGGCATGAAAGCGGGCGTGCGGATCTCGCCCCTCGGGGTGGTGATCGCGCCCGTGCGCGCGCGCCCGTCGCGGGCCGATATGTTAAAGCGAAATCTCATCCGCGCCCCTTGCCCGATCTCGGGGCCAAAGCCAAGCCCCTCCCATTTTCTTGCCAGAAATACTCAACACGACATCTGCGCCCGCAGCCCAAGGCCCGCTCAGCGCGCCCGGCGCAAATAAACGTAGTAGGCCCCTGCCCCGCCATGGCGCAGATGCGCCTCACGGATCTCCAGCACGACCGGCCCCAGCGGCGCCATGCGTAGCCATTGCGGCACATCATGCCTCAAAGCGCCCTGCCTGCGCGGGATCGGCCCATCATCGGCGACCGTCTTGCCCTTCCCGGTGATCACCAGCACCAGCCGCAACCCCGCCGCATGCGCGCGCAGGATGAAACCGTTGAGCGCCCCATGCGCCTGCGCCAGCGTCATGCCATGCAGGTCGATCCGCGCCTCCGGGTCGAGCCGCCCGCGGCTCATCTTCTGGAACTGCCGCTTGTCCATCTTCACCGGCACCGAGGCCAGACGCTCCGACAAGGGATGCGCCAGATCATGCCCGGGCGGCGGGCCCTTGGGATTGGGCCGCAGCACGGATGTTTTCACATCCGCCTTGGGCCGCACAGGCGGGGGCACCTCCGGGGCGGGACCAGGCTCGGGCGTGAAGCGGGGTGTCACATGCAAAGGCCGTGTGGTCTGCACCACACGGCCCCAGATCTCGCGATCCTCAGGACTGAGATCACGCCGTTTGCGGGTCATTCCCCCGTGGCCACCAGCTTCCAGTTGGGGCTGTCCGAGGACATGTCGCGCGCGAAGGTCCAGACGTCTTTCTGACGCTTGATTTCATTGGGGTCGCCCTCGATCACCTCGCCGCTCTCGGCATTGCGCACGACCGAGGTCAGCTCACCCATGAATTTGACCGTGATCTCGCCCTCTTTCGTATCCTCATCGAATTGCGCCTCAACCAGATCCAGCTCGCGCAGCCCCACGAAGGTCGCGTCCACCCGCAGCCCCTCGCGCTCGCGCAACTGCACGACTTCGTCAAAACTGTTGAACACGTCGCGCGACAAAAACGGCAGGATGGAGTCGAGATCCGAGGATTCAAACGCCATCAGGATCATCTCATAGGCCCCGCGCGCGCCCTGCAGAAACTCGTTCACGCTGAAATCGGGATCAATCGCCTTCATCCGTGCCAGCGCCTTGGCACTGGCCGACCCTTCCGGCACATGATCCGTGATATCCGTATCCGGGCCGCCCTCGATCACTTCAAACCGGCGCTTGGCAGGCGCTTCCGGGCTGGACCCTGCGCGCGGCAAGGGATTTTGCTCGAAACCGTCCCGCGATCCCAGAACAGCGCGCAGGCGCAGGATCAGAAAGACGGCTATACCGGCAAGAATAAGAAGCTGGATCACGGCTGGTTCCATTGTTTCCTCGGCCCGGGGTTGGTATGGCGGCACTCGTGCCTATGTAAGGTGCGTTGCGGGGCAAGTCCACCATACCCGCACAGATCGGCCAAAAGAAGGCAAGGATATGCGGATTCTCCTCGGAATTCTGGCAGTGCCGCTGATCGAGATCGTGCTTTTTGTGCAGATCGGCGGTCAAATCGGCGTCATCGGAACCTTGGCCTGGGTGTTTCTCTCGGGCGCGCTGGGGCTTGTGCTGATGCGGCTGGAGCCCCATCGCAACGCCCATGACCTGCGCGCGGCCCTCGCGGCTGATCAGAGCCCCGCAAGCCCCATGGCCCATTCCGCTCTGCGCATGATCGCGGCCCTGCTGCTGGTCGTGCCGGGCTTCTTCACCGATGCGCTGGGCGCGCTCGCGCTGATCCCGGCGCTGCGCCACGCGATCCTGACCCGCGTCTTCACCGCGCTCAAAGCCTCGCAGACCCGCAGCGAGACTGTGATCATCGAGGGCGAGTATGAACGCGCGCCCGATCCGGATCAGACGCGCCTCGACCCGGAGCCCCGGCCTCTCCCGAAAAACCGGGATTGAGCCACCCCGCCCGCGCTGATACAAACCCCGCCAATCAAACATGACCCAATCGTCAGGAGCTTTTCCATGAGTGAGACCGAAACCCAGGGCAACGGCGCGCAGCCTGCCGCCGGAGCCGCGCAACCCCCCAAGGTCAATATGCGCATCCTCGCGCAATACATGCGCGATCTGTCCTTCGAGAATGTCGCCGCCCAGAAAAAGCTGCAGGGCGCGAATGTCCAGCCCGACATTCAGGTTCAGGTCAGCCTCGACGCCGCCAAGCGCGAGGGCGACAACCAGTATGATGTCGCCACGAAATTCAAGATCACCTCGAAAAACAAGACCGATGATCAGGTGCTCTTCATCATCGAGCTGGATTATGTCGGCCTCTTCCTCATCGAAGGCGTGCCGCAAGAGCAACTTCACCCTTTCCTGCTGATCGAATGCCCGCGCATGATCTTCCCCTTCGCGCGCCGCATCATCTCGGACGTCACGCGCGACGGGGGCTTCCCGCCGCTCAACCTCGACACAGTGGATTTCCTCGCCCTCTACAAGCAGGAACTCCAGCGCCAGGCCACGCTCAAGGCCCAGAGCGCCGAGGCCCCGGTCGCCAACTAAGCCCGATCAAGCCCCCGCCACGGGGGCTTTTTCATGACCCGTAGCGCGCCCAGACCGCGTTTTCCCCAAGCGACGCGACAAAGGCCGCATGCGCATCCGCCTCGGCTTCGGTCACGCGCGGGGGCAACGGCGCGGGCCTGCGCGGCAAGGGTGCGCGCCCGGCCCCGCTTTCCGCCTGCGCCGCCGCAGTGGAGAGCGCGAAATCAGGCTGCTGCCCGCCCAGAAGCTCCAGATAGACCTCGGCCAGAATCTCGCTATCGAGGAGCGCGCCGTGTTTTTCCCGCGCCGAATTGTCGATCCCGAACCGCCGACACAGCGCATCGAGCGAGGCCGGTGAGCCCGGAAATTTCTTCCGCGCCAGCGTCAGCGTGTCAAACGCCTGTTCGGGCGGCAAAAGCCGCCGCCCGGCCCATTCCAGCTCGGCATTGAGGAATTTCATGTCGAAGGCGGCATTATGGATCACCAGCCGCGCCTCGCCGACAAATTCCAGAAACGCATCGACAATCGCGCCGAATTTCGGCTGATCACGCAGGAAGTCATCGCCCAGCCCATGCACCTCTAAGGCCTCTTTCGGCATCGGGCGTTCAGGGTTGATATACTGATGAAAGGTCCGCCCCGTCGGCATCAGATTGACCAGCTCCACAGCGCCGATCTCGACAATCCGATGGCCTTCGCTTGGCTCGAACCCTGTCGTTTCCGTGTCCAGCACCAATTCGCGCATCTGCTTACCCCCGCAATCTTTCCACCAGATCTTGCACAGCCGAACGGGTGCTGTCCATATCTGTGGTTTCGATCACGAAATCGGCACGGGCGCGTTTCTCCGCATCGGGCATCTGCCGCGCAAGGATCGCCTCCAGTTGCGCCGCAGTCATCCCC
>PXDM01000110.1 GCA_003565055.1 Paracoccaceae bacterium | reverse complement strand
CGCCATCACCTCTTTCGACAGCGACCCGCGCACGCCCTCGGAGAGCAGCACATATTTACCGTGCAGTTCCATCCCCGGCTCATAGCCGTCGCCCGGTGTGCCGTCGGGGTTCTTGCCGAATTCGCCAGCGACCACACCCTTCACCCGGTCGCCGTCATAGACCAGCTCCGAACAGGACATGCCGGGGAAGATCTCCACGCCCAGCGCTTCGGCCTGTTCGGCCATCCAGCGGCAGACATTGCCCATCGAGACGATGTAATTGCCGTGATTGTTCATCAGCGGCGGCATCGGCCAGTTGGGCACGCGGATCTGGCCCGCTTCGCCCAGCATGTAGAAATTGTCGCGCTTGACCTTGACCTTGATCGGCGCGCCGCGCTCTTTCCAGTCGGGCATCAGCGCATCGAGCCCACTAGGGTCGAGCACCGCGCCCGAGAGGATATGCGCGCCGACCTCAGACCCTTTTTCCAGCACCACAACATTGAGATCCGCGTCGAGCTGCTTGAGCCGGATCGCAGCCGACAGACCGGCCGGGCCTGCGCCCACGATCACGACATCATATTCCATGGTTTCGCGTTCAATAGCGGACATTGCGGCTCCTGTTGTTGCGCAAGCGACGGGCGTCGCGACATAATCTTTCGCCTTACAGATATGCAGCCCAGCCCGCAGGGTCAATGCAAACGCGGCGTCGCAGCACAGACACGCGACATCGCGCCGCGTTTGTCAGCAGGCGTCATTCCTCTTGCAATCTCGCAGCACCTGCGCTCAGATATTGGTGACACCTGAAGACAGCCCCGGCAGTGCCGCGGGCGGTTTTTTTCATCTGTAGGGACGAGACATGGAAAAGCACCCCCTGACACGCGCTGGTCAGCACATGCTGGATGCGGAGCTCAAGACGCTCAAGAGCGTCGAGCGCCCTGCGATCATCCGCGCCATTGCCGAGGCGCGCGAGCATGGCGACCTGTCGGAAAACGCCGAATATCACGCGGCGCGCGAGAAACAGAGCTTCATCGAGGGCCGGATCAAGGAGCTGGAATCGATCCTGTCGCGCGCCGAGGTGATCGACCCGTCGAAGCTCTCGGGCTCGGTGAAATTCGGCGCGAAAGTGACGCTGGTGGATGAAGACACCGATGAGGAACGCACCTATCAGATTGTCGGCGAGCCGGAAGCGGATCTGGAAAAGGGGCTGTTGAACCTGAAATCCCCGCTTGCGCGCGCGCTGATCGGCAAGGATGAGGGCGACAGTGTCGATGTCAAAACCCCCGGCGGGTCGCGCAGCTACGAGATCCTGTCGATTCGCTATTGCTGACATGGCACCTCGGCCGGACACGCCCCGAAGACAGCCGCGCGGGCTTGATCCGCTGATCGGGCGCGTCGTGGCGCTTGTGGTGTGGATCGCCGCTGGCCTGGGCTTTGCAAGTGTCGGAGATCTGGCCGCGATGGACGAAACGCTCCGGCTGTTGCTGGCGCTTGGCTTTTTCACAGCCGCCGGGGGGATCACGCTGGGGCTGATGCTCGCCGGTGCCGTCTGGCAACAGTCCGAGCAGGTCGATGCGCTGGACGCGCGGCTCGACGCGCTGCAAGAGACCATCGCGAAACGCCCCGCCGCGCCAGAGCCTGCGGCCCCTGCGACGGACAGCGTACTGTTTCTGTCGCAGCGTGCCCGCGTCGCGCCGGGAACGCCCGAGGGCGAGCAGCCGCGCCTGCATCTCGCGCAGCCGTCTGATGCGATGCCGCCTGCGGGCGATCTGATCCGCGCGCTGCATTTCCCCAAGGATGCCGAGGACCGCGCAGGCTTTGACGCCACCCGCCGCGCGCTGGCCAATCCGCGCCTCGCGCCGCTGATCCACGCGGCGCAGGAGGTGCTCAGCCAGTTGTCGGAAGAGGGCATTTTCATGGATGATCTGCATCCCGACCGGGCCCGCCCCGAGATCTGGCGCGCTTTTGCCCAAGGCGTGCGCGGGGCGCCGATTGCGCCGCTCGGCGGGGTGCATGACCGTGCCTGCCTCGCGCTGACACAGGCGCGGATGCGCGCCAATCCCGGCTTTCGCGCCAGCGCGCATGAATTCCTGCGCGAATTCGACCGCGTTTTCGCGCAATTCACCGAAAGCGCCGATGACGCCCAGATCACGGCCCTTGCCCAGACCCGCACGGCCCGCGCCTTCATGCTGCTGGGGCGCGTGACAGGCGTGTTCTCGCACTGAGCCCGCGCCCAGAGAGGAAACCCTGCCCCCATGTCCCAGCCTTCGGCCTTTCAGCAAGGCATCCGCGAAAGCCTGCCGCATATTCTGGTTATCATCCCCTTCGGCGCCGTTTTCGGCGTGGTCGCCACCGAGGCCGGGCTGGACCTCGCGCAGGTCATGGGGTTTTCGATCATGGTCATCGCGGGGGCCGCGCAATTCGTCGCGATCCAGATGATGCTCGACAATGCGCCCGTGCTGATCGTGCTGACGGCGGCGCTGGCTGTGAACCTGCGCATGGCGATGTATTCGGCCTCGCTCGCGCCGCATCTGGGGCCGATCTCCTGGTGGAAGCGGGCCTTCGTGTCCTATTTCATGGTCGATCAGGCCTATGCCGTGTCGATCCTGAAATACGACCAGAGCCCGGCCATGACGCCCGCACAGAAGATGGCCTTCTATTTCGGGGTGGTCACGCCGCTGGCGCCGCTGTGGTATCTCGCGACCTGGGGCGGGGCGGTGCTGGGGACCGCGATCCCGGTCGGGCTGCCCATTGATTTCGCGGTGCCGATCACCTTTCTGGCGCTGATCGTGCCGATGCTGCGCACGCTCGCTCATGTGGCCGCTGCGATGGTGTCAATCCTCGGGGTGCTGGTCTTTGCCTTCCTGCCCTATAATACCGGGCTTCTGGTCGCGGCGGTGCTTGCGATGATGGCCGGGGCAGAGGTCGAGCGCCGCATGAGCGCGCGGAGGCCGTCATGAGCTATTCCGATCTGCAGATCTGGGCGATCATCCTCGGGCTCGGGCTTGGCTCTTATGCGCTGCGGCTCTCGTTTCTGGGCATTATCGGCAATCGCGAGTTGCCCGAATGGGTGCTGCGGCATCTGCGCTACACCGCGGTCGCGGTCATGCCCGGCATGATCACGCCGCTGATCCTGTTTCCGCAAGCGACCGATGGCCAACTGGACCCGGTGCGGCTGGGCGCGGCGGTCGCGACGCTGGCAATCAGTTTCTGGACGAAAAACGCCACGCTCACGATTTTCGGCGGCGCGGCGGTGCTATTCGCGCTGCATTTCACCATCGGGTAGCACCGCGCCGGGATTCATGATGCCATACGGATCGAGCGCGTGCTTGATCGCGCGCATCGCCGCGAGCTTCACCGGATCGCCATAACGCAACAAATCGTCGGTTTTCAGCCGCCCGATCCCATGTTCGGCACTGACCGAGCCCCCGCGCGCATGGATCAGATCATGCACGCAAGTCTTGATCGCGTCGCGCTCCGCCTCATGCGCGACGCGGGTGTCGCCGGGCATCGGGAAGACATTGTAATGCAGATTGCCATCGCCCAGATGCCCGAAACAGTTGATGCGAAAGCGGTTGATCTGCGCCAGCGCGGGCGCGGCCTCAGTGATGAAGGCCGGGATTTCCGAGAGCGGCAGCGACACGTCATGGCTGGAGATCGCGCCGATCTTGCGATTGGCCTCGGGGATGGATTCGCGCAAGGCCCAGAATGCCTGCCGCTGCGCCTCGCTCGATGCGATCACCCCGTCATGGACGAGCCCGGCCTCAGCGGCCTGCGCAAACAGGTCTTCAAGCGCGGTTTCGGGCGGGAGCGCATCGGGCAGGCCCAGCTCGATGAGCACAATCCAATCCGGGCGCACAGCAAAAGGCTGGCGGATCTGCGGCATGACCTCGGCCAGAAAGGCCAGCCCCATGCCGCTGATCAACTCGAAGGCCGAGATCATTTCCCCAAAACGCGCTTGCGCGCACGCGAGCAGATCGAGCGCGGCCGCAGGGCTTTCGACCACCATCAGCGCCGCGCCCTGCCGCGCGGGGCGCGGGCTCAGCCGCAGACTGGCGGCAGTGATCACGCCCAGCGTGCCCTCCGCGCCGATCAGCAGATGGCGCAGATCGTAGCCTGTGTTGTCCTTGCGCAAGCGCTTCAGCCCGTTCCAGATGCGCCCGTCCGGCAGCACCGCCTCCAGCCCCAGCACCAGATCGCGCGCATTCCCGTAGCGCAGCACATTGACCCCGCCCGCATT
>PXDM01000019.1 GCA_003565055.1 Paracoccaceae bacterium | reverse complement strand
GTCTGGCCAGCTGGGCGCGCCCGTCAGCGCCCTCTTCGTTCGCCACGAACAGGCGGGCATCGATCAGAACCAGCTGACGTCGGTTGCGCCGGTGGATATCGAGCACCTGCTGCGCGGCCAGTCGCCAGGTCCCGGCCACGGCAAAGGGAACCTGCCCATCCGCCAGCGCATGGGCGATCAGGGTAGCGGGATCGGGCCAGAGAATGGCGCAGCGGCCCGTGTCAGAGTCCAGCGCGGCCAGAACGGCCTCGACGTTAAAGGGGCTGACCCGCACGCCCGGGACGGCCAGCGCTGACAGGATGGCCGGGTCGATATCGGGCAGGGCAAAGACTGTGCATGCAGCCGCCGCATGGTATCCGGGCGATTGCGCAATCTCAGCAGTGCCAGTCGTCATCTTGAGCCCTTTCTGCGATGGATGATCCCATGCGACAGTACCGCCTGACAGATCGGTGGCACGCTAGCATCTGCACCGGAGGGGAGCAAGGCAGACAGGGTGCAGGATAGCGCCGGGGCGAGCCGACCATGACGGGTGCGTACAGGGTAGTCGATCAGGCACCCCTGGATCGACGGCCGTGGCTTCGTGACGCAGCAATATGCCTGCTATCCGCTTCATTTCATCAATGCTTCGTGGCGTTCGATCGCCTCCTCAACATCGTCGAATACCTCGATCTGGCCCTCATGCAGCACCAGCCCGGCATCGCAAAAGGCGCGGATGTCGCCCATCGAGTGGCTGACCATGATGGCGCTGGCGTTCTTCATGCGTTCACGAAACACTGTCTTGCTCTTGACCTTGAATTTCTTGTCCCCGGTCGCCGTGGCCTCATCGATCAGATAGGTGTCGAACTTGATCCCCATCGACACCCCGAAGGCCAGTCGCGATTTCATACCGGACGAGTAGGTGCGCACAGGCATGTAGAAATGATCCCCGATCTCTGCAAAATCCTCGACGAATTCGACCAGCTCGTCCGTATCCACACCATAGACACGGGCCACGAAACGCGTATTCTGAACCCCTGTCATGTCGCCATGGAAACTTCCGGCATATCCCACGGTGAACGAGATCGATCCGTCCGAGACAATTTCGCCCGTATCCGGGCGCATGGTGCCCGAAACCATGCTGAGCAGGGTTGATTTTCCTGCACCGTTGCGCCCCAGCAGCGCTAGCGAGCGGCCGCTGGGCAGGGTCAGGTTGAGATTGTGGATGACCGGCCGATACTCACCATTGACCCAAAAGCCCTTGGAGATATCCCGAAACTCGATCATCCTGCGGCTCTTTCAACCCCTGTCACGCAGACTGTAATAAACCAGTGCCATGACCGCCCAGAACATCAGGGCAAAGAAGAATGTCAGCCCGATGATCAGCGCGGATTGCGGGTATTGCGCTCGCTGCGCCAGTGTGGGCTGGATGAAATTGGCCAGATACATATGCTGGCGGGAGGCGTTCGAGCGTGCAGAGTCGAATGCTGTCAGTGCGGCCTGATAGGTCGACTCGGCAAAGGTCTGATCCACCTGCAGGCTTTCGAACTGAGAGATCAGCTGGGGGTAATCGGTATCATCGACCGTGATATCTTGTTGGGTGAAGCTCTCGCGCTCTTCTCGGATGCGGTTGCGCACTACTTCGATCCGGCGTTGTAACTGGCGCAGGCGGGGATCGTTCTCATCGGCGGTCTGCGAGACCAGATCGTAATCCACGAGCGCCGTGGCGAGTTGTTCCTGCAGGTTGCCCAGCACGCCCATCCGTCCCGCGATATCGGCCTGCGGATCGACGATCTGGGTGCGCGCGCGGAACTCGGCCAGGGCCTGGCGCGCCGCACGCAGCCGTTCGAGCGAAGCTTCCAGATCCTCTTCGGCATTGCGTGTAGCATCAAGCCGCGCTGCGCTGTTAAGGCGGTTGATCATCTCCTCGCTCTCGGTCACGATCCGCTGCGCGAGGTATTGCGCTGTCTGCGGGTCACGCGCGCGGACCTGTATCTGCAGCAACCCGCTGGCCTTGTCATAGTTCACCCGGATCATGCGCCCCCAGAACCACAGCATGTCCTCGATCGTGGCTCCGGGCCAGATCGAGAAGACCGGATCCTGCGGCCAGGTCTGGCTGTAATGGCCGACCAGATCGAAATCTTCGGAAATATTCTCGACTATTTCCTGGCTCTGGACGAATTCGAACAGCAGATCGGCATGGCTTTGCGCGCTTGCCCCCAACATGGAGCCCAGACCGCCAAGAAGATCGCTGGCCGACCCGGTCTCTTCCTGCCTGATGGTGAAGCCCACTTTCGAGGCATACTGATCCTGCGCGAAGACCATGAGATATGTGGTCGCGACAAGAACCGGCATACCGATCACCAGCAGAAGGCTCAGGACCATACCGACATGCCGACGTTTCTTGCGCGCAGGGCGTGCCGTCGCGCGGATGGGCGTCGCTTCTGCTACAGAGGGCTTTCCCTTGGCGGCAGGCTGCTTCTTGCCGTCAGGTTTTTTCCGGTCCAGCCTGGAAACGGTATCGGCAGCTTCTTTCATCGTTTACAGGCCACCTTTGCTTGATATGTGCAATCCGGGCGTAGCAAGGTTGCAGCTTCTCCAATACCAATAGCCATGACGGAACCCAAGTGTTCATTTGATCACATAACGCAGAGCAAGGGAGGCAGGCGTGTTTTCAGGGTCTAGGAATACCCGTGGAGCGTTATCTCCGTTCGGCGCCAGCATGCGTTCGATCGCTGCCTTGATGCTGCGCGAGATGTCCACCCGCTACGGACGCACACCCGGCGGCTACATCTGGACGGTGCTTGAGCCCCTAGGAATGATCATTTTGTTATCATTTGCATGGTCACTTTTGGCGCGAACGCCGTCGCTAGGCACGAGCTTTGCCCTTTTCAAGGGAACAGGGTTTCTTGTGCTACAGGTTTTCACGATCCTAGGTGGTCAAATCGGTCATGCCCTGACGTTTTCCAAATCGCTTTTGCGTTATCCACGCGTCACTTGGATTGATGCGGTTATGGCCCGCTTCCTGCTTAATATGACGGTTGTCTATGTTGTGACCTTCCTGATCCTCAGCGGCATCATCCTGTTTGAAGATCTTCAGTTGCTGATCAGTTGGGGTCCCATCTTTCTGGCGATGAGCCTGGCAGCAGCCCTTGGCATGGGTGTGGGGTGTCTGAATGCGTTTCTGTTCATACGCTTTCCGGTCTGGCAACAGATCTGGGCAATTTTGACGCGGCCGCTATTTCTGATATCGGGCGTAATCGTCATTTACGAGGACATGCCGCCTCTGGCGCAGGCGATCCTGTGGTACAATCCGATCCTGCATCTGACCGGGATGATGCGCGACGGATTCTATGTGCTCTATCGCCCCAGCTATATCTCGCTGGTCTATGTCGGGTTCTGGATCATCATTCCCATGGTCATTGGCCTTCTGCTGCTCAAACGTCATCACCGCGACCTGCTGTATCGCTGAGCAGGGGACACAGCGCCACCAGCACCAGCCGGGCCAGATCCTCGGGCTGCCTGTCCTCTGCCGCTATGGGCCAGGGCAGCAGGATGCCGTTTTCCGCTGCGCGGACCGCATCGCCCTGCGCGCCCAGATCAAAGGCCATGGTGGGCAGCCCCGTGGCCAGGCATTCATGTGTGGTAAAGGAAAACGTCTCGGGCCAGATGGACGGGATCAGCCAATGCGTGATCCCGTAGCGCGCCACCAGATGCGGAATATCCTCAGGCGCATAAACCCCATGCACGGGCGTTGCCCCAAGGTCATGGCCCGGCGCGATCTGCCCCACCAGCGCAAGCCCGACGCCCCCCTCGCGTGCCAGCGCCGCCAGAACAGCCGCCCCCTTTTGCGGCCCGATCGCGCCGAGCACGCCGATCACGGGTGGCCCGCCTGCGGGGCGCGGGACAGCCGGGATTTTCTGGCGCATCTGGTAGGGCACAAGTGCGAGCTTGCCCCGTGCCTGTGGATAGGCCTCGGCGACAATCTCCGCGCTTGATCCGGAGAACACCACTAGCCGCCCGGCCTGCGTGATCAGCGCGCCCCAGTCTGCACGCCACTGTGCCAGCGTGACGGGCGTGCCATCAGGGCGGCGGGCGCCATGCGCGGGATCGGTGCTCTCGGTAGTGGGCACGCCGCGATAGATCCCGTCCTGATCGCGCAGGGTGAAAGACGGGCTGAGCGGCAGGTAATCGTGAAACAGCATCTCGAAGGGGACGCCCTGCACCAGATCCGGCAGCATCTGCACCAGC
>PXDM01000314.1 GCA_003565055.1 Paracoccaceae bacterium | reverse complement strand
TGAGCCGATGATCACCGCGCGCACCGGGCTTCTGGCGGATCCGTATTTCTCGGCCACCAAGCTGAAATACATCCTCGACACTGTGGACGGCGCGCGGGAGCGGGCGCGCAAAGGCGAGCTGGCCTTTGGCACGGTCGATACGTGGCTGATCTGGAATCTGACTGGCGGCAAGGTTCATGCCACGGATGCCACCAATGCTGCCCGCACCATGCTCTATGACATCCATAAGGGCCGCTGGAGCCAGACCATCTGCGATCTGTTCGACATCCCTGCCGCGATGCTGCCCGACGTGCGCGACTGTGCCGCTGATTTCGGCGTCACGCGCGCGGACCTGTTCGGCCGTGAAATCCCCATCCTCGGCGTGGCGGGCGACCAACAGGCCGCGACCATCGGACAGGCCTGTTTCACCCCCGGCATGCTGAAATCGACCTATGGCACGGGCTGTTTTGCCGTTCTGAACACCGGCGAGACGCCCGTTGCCTCACAGAACAAGCTGCTGACCACCATCGCCTATCAGCTGGACGGCAAGCCGACCTACGCGCTGGAAGGGTCAATCTTCATCGCGGGTGCAGTCGTGCAATGGCTGCGCGATGGGCTGAAGGTGATCCGCTCGGCGCCCGAGACGCAAGGGCTGGCCGATCAGGCCGACCCCTCGCAGGACCTGATCCTTGTGCCTGCCTTTGTGGGACTTGGTGCGCCCTATTGGAAACCCGAGGCGCGCGGCGCAGTCTTTGGGATGACCCGCAATTCCGGCCCTGCGGAATTTGCCCGCGCCGCGCTGGAATCAGTCGGCTACCAGACCCGCGACCTGCTGGAAGCGATGCAGGCCGATTGGGCGCGCGAAGGGGCGCAGCCGTCCTTGCGCGTCGATGGGGGCATGGCGGCGAATGACTACGCGATGCAATTCCTGTCCGACATCATCGGCGCGCCGGTGGACCGCCCGCAAGTGCTGGAAACCACCGCGCTCGGGGCAGCGTGGCTTGCAGGAATGCGCGCGAATGTGTGGCCGGGGATGGAGGATTTCGCCAAGGGCTGGGCCGTTGAGCGACAATTCACCGCGAGCATGGATGGCGATGCCCGCGACACCCGCTACGCCCGCTGGCAACGCGCCGTGAACGCAGTGCTGGCCGTCTAACGCCAGAGCAGATGCCAGTCGCGACGCGCGTGGCTGCAGGGCCTTGGGGCGTGAAGCCCTGCACTGGATTTGGCAGGCCGAAAGCAACAGGCAAACCCGGTCTCTGGTTTCAGTCAGCGACCAGGAGAGGGCTTTCTGCCGCGCAGAAACCGCTCCGCGATACGGCCTGAGACCCTGCGGCGATCGTCTAGCCTGCGATCATTTCGGATTGCCGCACGATCACTTCGGCCTGTTTGATCGACGCGATATCGACCAGTCGCCCTTTATAGACGGTCGCTCCTTCGCCGCGCGCCTTTGCAGCTTCCATGGCCTCAAGGATCTCGCGCGCTTCCAGCACGGCTTCCTCTGACGGCGTGAAGACCTCATTCGCCAATGCGACTTGTTTCGGGTGGATCGCCCATTTGCCGACCATTCCGAGTGTTGCCGAACGCCGCGCCTGCGCGCGGAAGCCGTCATCGTCGGAGAAGTCGCCAAAGGGTCCATCGACTGGCAGGATGCCATGCGTACGGCAGGCCGCGACGATGGCGGATTGTGCCCAGTGCCAGGGATCGGACCAGTATTTCTCGCCCCCGCGCAGCATGTAATAGTTTTCCTGTGTGCCGCCGATGCCGGTCGTGGACATGCCCATCGAGGCCGCGAAATCCGCCGCCCCGAGGCTCATCGCCTGCAGCCGCGGCGTGGCGCTGGCGATTTCTTCGACATGGGCGATGCCCGCGGCAGATTCGATGATCACCTCGAAGCTGATGCGCTTCTTGCGGCCCTTGGCGGCCTCGATTGCCGAGACCAGCGCATCGACAGCATAGAGATCCCCCGCGCAGCCCACTTTCGGGATCATGATCTGGTCCAGACGGTCGCTCGCCTGTTCCAGCAGATCAACGACATCGCGGTACCAGAATGGCGTGTCGAGCCCGTTGATCCGCACGGAGAGATGTTTCTTGCCCCAATCGACCTCATGCGTGGCCGCAATCACATTCGCGCGCGCTGTGTCCTTGTCGGACGGGGCCACTGAATCCTCGAGGTCGAGATTGATCACATCCGCATCCGATGCGGCCATCTTCTCGAAAAGTGCGGTGCGCGAGCCGGGGCCGAAAAGCTGGCAGCGATTGGGGCGAGCGGGCGGAGTGGGCTGGATGCGAAAGCTCATGCGGCACCTTTCGGGTCAGGAAATTATGAATTTTGGCGCTGTATCGGTATTATGTTGCGCGAGGGCATGCAAGGTGTTTTCTGCGACCGCATTGCTGCGCCGCCGCATCTCTGCGCGGCACCGTGTTGCAGTGATCAAGTCGGGGTCAGGACTGGGGAGATATTTGGCGTTTTCGTCCAATCGAGTGGATTTCTTCGAAATTATTCGTGAAAAGCGTGGAATTTCAGCAAGAGGTTTTTCATGTCTGATGCAACACTTGTCTGAACCGCCGCCTGAACTGGAGTTGACCATGATCGAGACGCCATATCTGCTGTTTCTGGGCGATGCGCCTGATCCGCTCGCAGCCAAAGTGGCGCAGGGCATCAAGGACTGGCGGCCCGACTATGCGCTGGGCCAGTTGCGCATGGAGGGCTGCCGCGCTGATATGGGCCTGCCGGATCTGACACTGGCCGAGGCGAAGGCCAAAGGCGCGAAGACGCTGGTGATCGGGGTTGCCAACCGGGGCGGGGTGATCTCGCAGGCGTGGAAAAAGGTTCTGATTGCTGCGCTGGAAGAGGGGTTCGATCTGGCCTCGGGGTTGCATAACCTGCTGCGTGATGAGCCTGACCTGAAGGCCGTGGCCGAAGCCTGCGGGCGCAAATTGCATGATGTGCGCATCCCGTCAGTGAAATATCCGATAGCGAATGGCATCAAGCGTCGTGGCAAGCGCTGTCTGGCCGTGGGCACGGATTGCTCGGTCGGCAAGATGTATACGGCGCTCTGCATGGAGCGCGAGATGATCGCGCGGGGCATGAAAGCGAGTTTCCGCCCGACGGGTCAGACCGGGATTCTGATCACCGGCGACGGGGTGCCGCTGGATGCGGTGATTGCGGATTTCATGGCCGGGTCTGTCGAATGGCTGACACCGGAGAATGACCCCGATCACTGGGACCTGATCGAAGGGCAGGGCTCGCTGTTTCATGTCTCTTATTCCGGGGTGACCATGGCGCTGATCCATGGTGGCCAGCCCGATGCGCTGATTCTGAGCCACGAGCCGACGCGGACACATATGCGCGGGCTGCCGGATTATGCACTGCCCACACTGGAGGACCTGCGCGACACAGCGCTGCATCTGGCGCGGGTGGCCAATCCCGCCTGTCAGGTCGTGGGGATTTCGATGAACACGGCGGCGATGGCGGATCAGGCGGCGCTGGACTATTGTGCCGAGGTCGAGACCCGCATGGGCCTGCCGACGGTCGACCCGTTCCGCCATGGCGCGGGCCGTCTGGTCGATGCGCTGGCGGGGGTGTAAGGGGCTTCGCCCCTCTTGGCCCCTTGGGCCAATTCACCCCAGGATATTTGTACAAAGATGAAAGGGTGTGGGGTTGTTTGCTGTTTTTGAGGATCGTTTCGCGTTGGCGGAAGTATTCACCATCGCACGCGGTTCGCGCAGCCATGCCGATGTTCTGCGGGTCGAGCTGGCGCGCGATGGGGGGGCAGGGCGCGGCGAATGCGTGCCCTATGCCCGCTACGGCGAGACCATGGCTTCGGTGCACGCGCAGATCGAGGCTGTGGCCGAGGGGGTCGACCGGGCGGCGTTGCAGACGGCCTTGCCTGCGGGGGCCGCGCGCAATGCACTCGATTGCGCGCTTTGGGATCTTGAGGCGAAATCCGCCGGGCGTCCTGTCTGGGCTTTGGCCGGGTTGGGCGCTCCGCAGCCAGTCGTGACGGCTTTCACCCTGTCGCTCGACACGCCTGAGAAGATGGAAGCGGCGGCGCGGAAGCATGCGCATCGCCCGCTTTTGAAGATCAAGCTCGGCACGCCCGATGACATGGCGCGGCTCGAAGCCGTGCGCCGTGGTGCACCCGAGACGCGCATCATCATCGACGCCAATGAGGGCTGGACGGCTGAGATCTATGCCGATCTTGCGCCCCATTTGTTGCGGTTGGGCGTGGCGATGGTTGAGCAGCCCTTGC
>PXDM01000520.1 GCA_003565055.1 Paracoccaceae bacterium | reverse complement strand
AGCCTGCCGCGCCGCTCCATGAAGCGCAGCACGGAGGCTGCGGCGCGCAGGCCGGGTGTCTCGCCGCCCTGCCCCAGCCGCGTCATCGTGATCTGCATCGCCTGACGCTGCGCCGCGCGCAGTGCCGCGCTGCCCCTAAGATCGCGCAGCCCCTCTGTGATGCCCGCAGGCGTGCAGGCGCGGCCCAGATATTCGGGGATCGCGCGGGTTTCGCTCACCAGATTGACCAGCGTCACAGTGTCGATGCGGATCAGACGCTGCGCGAGAAAGCGCGTGAGCCAATGCAGGTCATAGGCGATCACCATCGGCGTCTCGCTCGCCGCGAGTTCGAGCGAGACTGTGCCCGAGGCCGCCAGCGCCAGTTCCGCCAGATCAAAAGCCGCGCGTTTCTCGCCGGGCTCGGTCAGCACCTGTGCAGGGACCGACCAGCGCGCCAGTTCCGCGCGCATCTGCTCGGCGCGCGCGGCCACGCTGGGCACGAGGATTTGCATCCCCGTCGCGCCAAGCTGCGCCAGCGCGGCACCGAAAACCGGCGCATGGCGCGCGATCTCGCCACGCCGGGAGCCGGGCAGCACGAGCAGGATCGGGTCTGGGACACGCGCGCGCAGGGCGGCGCGCTCGGCCTCGGTCGCGCGGGGCTCGGTCACGACCGGATGGCCCACGAAATCACAGCTCATGCCCGCCGCTTCCATAAGGGGCGGCTCGAAGGGCAGAAGCGCCAGAACATGATCGACCAGCGGGGCCATTTTTGCCGCGCGCCCCGGACGCCAGGCCCAGACCGAAGGCGCGACGTAATGCACCACGGGCAAATCAGGGCGCGCGGCGCGGGCGCGGCGCAGCACCCGCAGGCAGAAATCCGGGCTGTCGATGGTGATGACCAGATCGGGCCGGGTCTCGGCAATCGCCGCCGCTGTCTCGCGGATGCGGCGCAGCAGGAGGGCCGCACGCGGCAGCACTTCGGCAAGGCCCATGACCGAGAGATCGGACATGTCAAACCGCGAGGCGAGCCCCTGCGCCGCCATCTCCGGCCCGCCAATGCCGTCGAGTCGCGTCTCGGGCTGCAAGGCGCGCAGCCCGGCCAAGAGCGCGGCCCCGAGCTTGTCGCCCGAGGGCTCGCCCGCGATCACGAAGACCTTCACGCGCCCTCGCGCGCCCAGAGCGCAAGACCAAGCGCATCGGCCCGCGCGATCATCGCATCGCGCTCGATGAGCAGGACGCCCCCGGCCTCGAAAGCAATGGCACCGAGCCCGGCCGCATGGGCGCGCGTCACAGTCTCTGGCCCAAGCGCGGGCAGGTCGATGCGGCGATCCTGTCCGGCTTTGGGCGCTTTGCAAAAGACGCCGCCTTCGGGCAGCGCCGCGCCGTCGCAGCGCAGTTGCGCGAGATGGGTGAGCATCGCATCCGTGCCCGGCAGCGCCTCCAGCGCCAGACATTGCCCGCGCGCGACAACGCAGCCCTGTCCCACATCCGCCGCCCCCATCAGCCGCAGGATGTCAAAACCGCGCGCGGCGTCCTGCTTTTGTGCGGCGTTCACAGCCACGGCCCCGAGCGCACCGGGGGCAGCGATCAGGTCGGGGCAGATCTCCTGCGCGCCCACCACATCAATCCCCCATTCGCCCATCAGCGCGATGACTTCGCGCAGCGTGCCATCATCGCCCAGCTGCATCGCCGCCATGATGCGCGGCAGAAGCTGCATCGTCGCGGGATCAATAAGCGCGGGGTCCAGCCGGGGGCGATGCACGCCGCCTGCGAAAACCGCCCGCGTGACGCCCTGATCCTGCAGATGGTCGAGAAAGGGCACGAGACGTTCCAGCCGGAACCGCAGCACATCCGGGCGGGTCTCGCTGAGGGTCTCGAACCCTTCCAGCTCCGCCAGCAGCGCAGCATCGCCAAGCCGCGCAGCCAGAAGCCCCGGCAAGGCCCCGCGCCCGGCGATCAGCGCGACACGGCTCATTTGGGCCGCAGGAAGTTGCGCCCGGCCTCGCCCGTGAAAAAGCGCGCGACCTGGGCCACGGCATCCTCCGCGCCCTCATCGAGCAGCGTCTGGGCGAGATCGGCCAAAGCGCCCTCGCCCGCGAGATGCTTGTACGCGGCGCGCAACGCGGCGATCTGCGCGCGGTCCATGCCGCGCCGTTTCAGCCCGATGAGGTTGAGCCCATGCAGCACCCCATCCGGCCCCGAGACCAGCCCGAAGGGCATCACATCATGGGTCACGCGGGTCAGCGCGCCAATCATCGCCCCCTCGCCCACGCGGATGAACTGGTGCAACCCGGCCGAGGCGCCGACGATCACATTGCGCTCGATCACGACATGGCCCGCAACGCCCGCGAAATTCGCAAGGATCACGTTCTCGCCAAGCTGCGCGTCATGACCGACATGCGCGCCCGCCATGATCAGGCAGCGATCGCCCACCCGCGTCACGCCGCCGCCATGTTCGGTGCCCGTATGCAATGTCGCATTCTCGCGGATGCGCACGCCCGCGCCGACGATCAGCCGCGTGCGCTCGCCTGCATATTTCAGATCCTGCGGCACCTCGCCCACAGAGGCGAAGGAAAACACGGTCGAGCCCGCGCCAATCTCGGTCCATCCGGTGACATGGGCATGCGGTTTGATGACCACGCCTTCGCCCAGAACCACCTCAGGCCCGATCACGGCAAAAGGCCCGATCTTGCAGCCCGCGCCGATCTGCGCGCCGGGCGCGATCACGGCCATGGGATGGATCTCGGCGCTGGGCTCACGCATCGCTGGCCTGTGTGCTCAGGTCGATCATCGCCGCGAATTCCGCTTCTGCGGCGAGTTGACCGTCCACCTTGGCCACGCCTTCGAATTTCCAGATCTTGGTCGAGCCGCGCTTCACAGTCACATGCAGCTCCAGCACATCACCGGGCACGACCTTGCGGCGGAATTTGCATTTGTCGATGGACATGAAATAAACCAGCGGCGCTTTCTCGCCGAAGCCCACTGAAAGCCCGACCAGCACCGCCGCTGTCTGCGCCATCGCTTCGACAATCGTGACACCGGGCATGATCGGTGCGCCGGGGAAATGGCCCTGAAAATGCGGCTCGTTGAAGGTCACATTCTTGATGCCCACTGCCGAGCTGCGCGCCACCACATCGCGCACCTTGTCGATCAGCAGAAACGGGTAACGATGCGGGATGATCTTCATGATCTGGGTCAGATCAGCTTCGCTCGGCACGTGGTCGGTCATCTTGGTCCTTTCGCAGGTCTTGCGCCCTCGCGATCTGCGGGACTTTGGCTGGCCGCGCGGGTCTAGCAAGGCTTGCCAGAGCTGGCAAGCATCCCTGCGGCCAAGGCGGGTCTAGGGCAGCTCCAGCGGGAACGGGGCCGCGCCGCCGTCGCCGATGGCCGCATCCATCGCCTCGATCGCGTCATCGGTCATATCCGTTCCGGGGGCCGAAATGATCACAGCGCGCGCGTCGATCAGAACCTGTCCGCCCAGTTCCGCGAGTTTTTCCTCCAGAACCGGCGCGATCTGGCCGAAGAAGCGGCGGCGCTCGGCCTCCTCAAATTGCACGAGGCGTTGGCGTTTCTCGGCCTGTTCGCGGCGCGCGGTCTCGGCTTGCGTGTCGAAGGCGGCGGCAGCAGCGCGAAACTCCTCGACACTCATCTCGGCGCGCATTTGCGTCAATTCATCTTCGCGCGTCGTCAGCTCTTCGAGCAAGCGGATATTCTCCGCTTCGAGGGTCGCCGAGGCAGCCTCGATCTCGGCAGCGACGCGCTGGCCGAATTCCGACAGGCGAAAGAGGCGTTCGTCGTCAATCGTGCGCAAGCCCGGCTGGGCTTGCGTCATGGGCGTGCCTAGCGAAAACTCGAACCCGGCTTGCCCCGCGACCGGCGCGACCGCAGCCAGCACTGCCGCTGCGAACACCCCCGCCAGAACTGCCGCCCGTTGCATCAGAACCGCGAGACAATCGAGAAGTCGAAATTCTGGGTCCGGTCGCGGTCAAGTTTGCGCACTGCACGCGAGAAATCGAAGCGCAGCGGCCCCAGCGGGCTGTCCCAGAACAGCGACACTCCGACCGTGGCCCGCAGGTTGAAGCTGTCGTAGTCGCTGCCATCCGGGCCGACCGTGGTGATCCCGCCAAGATTGTCCGTGCCCCAGACCGAGCCGACATCGGCGAAGACACCGCCGCTCAGCCCGTATTCCTCGGGCGTGCCGAGCGGGAACTGCGCCTCGACCTGCAGCGACGCGTAGCGATTGCCGCCCAGAACGTCGT
>PXDM01000448.1 GCA_003565055.1 Paracoccaceae bacterium | reverse complement strand
GCCTGGCTGCGGCGCGTCTGGTCGGGGCCGTTTGACGCCAGCGAAGGGCTGAGCATGGAGCAGATCGACGCGCTGGCCCAGGACCCCGCGCTTGATGCGCATCTGCGCCCGGTGGAGGAAGGGCTGGCCGATCTGCCCGAACTGCCCGCCACGGCGGAAGGGGCCGCGCGGCTGCGCAATGGCAATCCCGGTATGGTGCTGACGTCTTCGGTTGACTATGGCGAGGAAGCCTGGGCCAGCTATCAGGGCCGCGCCGTGGCTGTGGGGCGCTACAAGGCTGGCGAATTGCACCCGACGCGCGTGTTCAACCTCGAGTGATGGATAATGCGCAGGTCATCACTCGCAGCCACCGCAAGGACGATGCGCCCTCGGTCGCGGTCTATTCGCCCTGCGAGCGCTACCGCTACCTGCTGACGCGCGAATGGGCGCCGGAACAGGGCCGCGCCTTGTTTGTGATGCTCAACCCCTCGACCGCGACCGAGGTGCAGAATGACCCGACTGTGGAACGCTGCGAACGGCGCGCGCGGGCCTTGGGCTTCGGGGCATTTCGGGTGTGCAATATCTTTGCCTTCCGCGCAACTGACCCGCGCGTGATGCGCGCGCAGAGCGACCCCATCGGCCCACTCAATGATCAGGCCATCGCCGAGAGCGCGCCTTGGGCCGATCAGATCATCTGCGCCTGGGGCACGCATGGCGCGCATCTGGCCCGCGGCCCGGCGGTCGAGGCACTCTTGCGCGCCACAGGCCAGCCGCTCTGGCATCTGGGGCTGAGCAAGGCAGGCCACCCCAAACACCCGCTTTATATCGGCTATCAGGTCCAGCCCACGCTCTGGGCATAAACCCGCATGGCCCGTTGCCAACGGCTTTCAGGGCGCGCGGGTGGGTGGGTGGGGCGTGCCCTGAAAGCCGTTGGCAACGGGCCGCTTCGATCAGTTCAAGAACAGCGACGGGCTGGTCACACAGCGCACGAGCATGCGCCCCTCAGCCGAGCGTACAAGCTGGCCATAAGGCGCGCTTGGCGGGCAATCGCGGTGACGCCCCGACGCGTCCGCCTGAGCCGGGCGCGGCGCGGCGGCGGGGGCTTGCGGGCGTGGCCGCACCTCCGCTTGCGGTCGGGAGGCCGGGCGTGACGGAGTTGCGGCAGGCGCTGCCGCCACCGGCGCTTCCGGCTCAGCGGCAGGCGCAGGCGGGGCCACCCTCGCAGGCGCGGTTTGCGCCGCTGCATTCACGCCTGTCGTGGGGGTGCCGTCGCAAACTGGCTGGCGGTCCGGACCGAAACGCGGGATCCAGGTCACTTCACCGCCGAAGGTCGAGCGCAGGAAGATACAGCCCCGGCTATCGGTGAATTCCCGCCCCTCGAATTCTTCCGGCGGCACTTCCGCAGGCGTGATGGCAGATTGTGCCAGAACCGGACCGGCCAAGACCGCGAAACAGCCAACCATAAACGCGAAACGTGACATGCGTAACCTCTGTTAACCCACTGACAGCATGCCGCAGCCCCGCTTTCAAAGTAAAGCCCGGCCCGCGCGACAAGGCTCAGACTGTGCCAAAAATGCGATCTCCGGCATCGCCCAGACCCGGCACGATATAACCTTTCTCGTTCAGATGACTGTCGACCGAAGCCGTCACGATCCGCACATCGGGATGCACGCGTGCCATGCAGTCAACACCTTCGGGCGCGGCCAGCAGGCAGATCAGCGTGATATCCGTGGCCCCCGCCGCCTTGAGCAGATCCACAGCCGCCGCAGAAGAATTGCCTGTTGCCAGCATCGGATCCACCGCGATGACCAGACGCCCCGAAATCTCGGGCGGCAGTTTGTTGTAATATTGCACAGGCTGGAGTGTCTCCTCATCGCGGTAGAGCCCGACAAAGCCCACTTTCGCCGTCGGGATCACATCGAGCACCCCATCGAGCAGCCCATTGCCTGCCCGCAGGATCGAAACCACAACCGGATCCGGGCAGCCGAGCAGCGGGGCCTCCATATCAGTCAGGGGCGTGGTGATCGTCTCATGCTTGAGGGGCAGATTGCGCGCCGCCTCATAGGTCAGCAGCAGGCTGATCTCGCGCAGGAGCCGCCGGAAATCCGGCCCCGGCGTGCGCGCGTCGCGCATCAGCGAGAGTTTGTGCTGCACCAGCGGGTGATCAACGAGGGTCAGATTGGGATGGCTCATGGGCTCTCCAGTCGGGTGGCGATGGCCGCGCGGGTCGCGGCATCGCAAAAGGCGGCGTCGAGCGCCGTGTGATTGATGGCGTGAAACTCCGGCATCTCCCAGCCGAATTGATCTGCAAGCGCCTGATATTCCTGACAGAGCGTCGTATGAAAAAACGGCGGATCGTCGGTCGAGACGGTCACTGCCACGCCACGCGTGCGCAAACGCTCAATCGGATGGTCGCGCAGATGCGGCGTGACGCCCAGCGCGACATTCGAGCCAGGGCAGACCTCCAACACGACACCACGCTCGGCCAGATCATCGACCAGTGCCGGATCTTCGCTCGCGCGCACGCCGTGCCCGATCCGGCTGACGCGCAGATGGGTGAGCGCGTCGCGCACGGATTGCGGCCCGCCCCATTCGCCCGCATGCGCCGTGAGCCCCAACCCGGCTTCGCGTGCTGCATCAAAAGCGTAAGCGAAGTCCTTGGGATGCAGCATGTTTTCATCCCCCGCGAGCCCGAAGCCGGTCACGAAATCCCCGGCGGTTTCCTGCGCGCAAACCGCAATCTTGCGCGCCTGCGCGGGGCCGAAATGGCGGATGCAGGTCACGCAACCGCGCATCGTGATGCCCATCCCGGCCTCGGCCTGCGCAGCGGCGGCTTCCATCGCGGCCAGATAGTCGCGCCAGGCACCCAGATCACCACCCCCACAGAAATCGGGCGACAAAAACGCCTCGGTATAGATCACGCCCTGCGCGGCGGAGTGTTCCAGCACGGCCAAGGTCAGATCGTGGAAATCCTGCGGCGTGGAAAGCACTGTGCAGGCGGCTTCATAAATGCGCAGGAATTCGGTGAAATCGCGGTAGCTGTAATGTCCCTGCGCGTCGAAAATCCGCGACAGATCAATATGTTTCTGCTTGGCCTTCGCGCGGATGAAGGCAGGCGGGGCCGCGCCTTCGAGATGCAGGTGGAGTTCCAGCTTGGGCAGGGCTTTGAGATCGCTCATGGCAGGAAACTCCGCCCCGGCCCCTGCGCGGGCACTCCAAGATGTGCGGCGATGCTGGCCGCAACATCGGCGAAGGCACAATGCCCGATCTCGCCCGCGCCCTTGCCTGCGACCAGAACCGGGACACGTTCGCGTGTATGATCCGTGCCGGGGGCTGTCGGGTCATTGCCGTGATCGGCCGTGATCACCAGCATATCGCCGGGCCGCAAGCGCGCCAGCGCCGCGCCCGCCACATGGTCGAAACGTTCCAGCGCGCGGGCATAGCCTGCGACGTCGCGCGGATGGCCGTAAAGCGTGTCGAATTCGACGAAATTGCAAAACGTCAGCGCGCCGGGTTCGGCCTCGTCCATCAGTCGCAGGAAATGCTCATAGAGCGTCGCATCATCCTTGCCCTTATGCGCAACATCAATACCGCGCCCGGAGAAGATATCGCTGATCTTGCCCACCGAATGCACGCGCCCGCCTGCGCCCTGCACCCAGTCCATGAGCGTCGGTGCAGGCGGAATCATCGCGAAATCGCGCCGGTTGCCAGTGCGCTGAAACCCCGCCTCCACCGACCCGACGAAGGGCCGCGCGATCACGCGGCCCACGCGGCGCGCGTGCAGGCTGGGGGCGAGGTCGGTGCAGAGCTGGTGCAGGCGGTCCAGCCCGAACGCCTCCTCATGCGCGGCGATCTGGAGCACACTGTCTGCGGATGTGTAGCAGATCGGCCAGCCTGTGCGCAGATGTTCGGCGCCGAGATCGCGGACAATCGGAATGCCTGCCGCGTGGCAATTCCCGAGAATGCCATCGGTGCCAGCGCGCGCGCGAATCTCGGCCACAAGATCCTCGGGGAAAGCCGGGGTGGTTTTCGGGAAATAGGTCCAGTCCCAAGGCACAGGCAGCCCGGCCAGTTCCCAATGACCCGATGGCGTGTCCTTGCCACGCGAGCTTTCCGTCGCCGCCCCCCAGAGCTCTTTCGGCACGGCGTCGAGCCCCGGTGTCGCAATGCCCGACGCCAGCCGCACCGCCGCGCCGAGGCCCAGACTGTCCAGCACCGGCACGCGGAGCGGGCCTGTGCGGCCCTCCTCCGCGCGGCCCTCGGCGCAGGCTTG
>PXDM01000104.1 GCA_003565055.1 Paracoccaceae bacterium | reverse complement strand
GCGAGCACATTGCAGGCAAGCCGCAGCAAGTGATCGGAATGGTTGACCACATCGGCCACGACCATGCGCGCCTCGCGCAGCCGTCCCTCTATCCAGTCCTGACGTGCCTGTTCGCGCTGACGATGCTTGCGGTAGGGCAGGGGGATGCTCATCGACGGCCTCCCGCACGCCGCGGGGCTGCGTGTCTGGCTTTGGCATTGCGCGCCGCTTCCTGCGCCAGAAGCCAGGCGCGCACTGTGTCGCGGCGGTAAAACACCTTGCGCCCGACCCGGGTGCAGGCAGGGCCGATCTGGCGGGCCTCCCAGCGCGAAAGCGTGTCGCAGGTGAGGCCCAGCTCACGGGCAAGCTGCTCGCGGCTGATCCAGTCCGCAAGCAGGTTCAGGGGTTCATCCTGCGGGGCAGGGGCGGTGGTCTGCATGTCTGTCTCCTCATCTTGGACCCAGCCAAAGGCCGGGGCAGAGGGAGCGAAGCAGACAGGCAGGACCGGAACCTAGGCGGAGACCGGAACCGGGCCGCCGGGGGTCATTCCGGTCCTTGTTTCATGGGGGATTGCGCGCGGCATGCGGAAACCGGAATTGGCGCGCTGCCTCGCGCCATTCCGCAATTCCGGTGGCGCGTGGCTGGATTTGATTCGGAGGAAGTCTGACTGAGTCGGAGACCGGCGGGCTTTGCTGTTCAGACACGGCAGCCATCGCGGGCACGGTGCTGTGCTATGTTGCCAAGCGCGGGCAGAAAGCCGACCGCGCCCCATGACAATATTGGTAATCAGGGCAGGGCGGGGAAATCGCTGCGGCGATGCGCTTCGACCATGGCGCGGAGCTCGGGCGGGGATATCACTTCGACCCCGTCGCCCCAGCTGTAGAGATGCCAGGCCATCTCAAGCCAGCCGCTGGCCGTGAAACGCACGATCAGGCTGCCATCCTCCATGCTCTCGACCTCCTGTGCTGGATGGAACACGAAGTCCCGCGCGACATCGGCGGCTTCCGGCGCGAAACGCCAGACCACAGGTCCGTATTCCGCCTGCGCGTGGAAAGACCCGAAGGACCGCGCACAATAGCGCGACAGCTCAAATCCCGGATCACGCAGGAACGAGTCCTTGCCCAGCTCGATCCGGCTGATCCGGTCGAGGCGGAACTGGCGGTAAGCCATGTCCGCCGACCTGTCCCGCGCGATCAGATAGCAGCGTATGCCAAAGACCAGACCATGCGGCTCGATCACCCGCCTGCGCGGGGCCGTGTCCTGCGCGTTGGCATAATCGATGGTCAGGACATTCGGGACTTTGAGCGCTTCGTCGATCACCCGCAGCAGTTTTGTGTCGTACCGCGCGCGCGGACCGGGGCGGCAGGCATGGCCGCGCGCCTCGAGCGCAGCCTCGGCATCTGTCTCGGCGCGGCGCGCATGGGTTGACGGCATCGTGGCCAGCAGCCGGTTGCGCAGTGAGGCAAGGGCCCTTGCCTCTGTTGTAGCCCCCTCGCGCTCGGCGCGCCGGATCCCCATGTCGAGCGCGGCCAGTTCGCTGTCGCGGATGCCCTGCATGTGCAACAGCCGCTGATCGTCGAGACGCCAGAATTTGCGCCGATGCCGGTCCGTATAGGTCTCCACGGCCGGAAAGGCATCCTTCAGCGCGTGTGTCATGCGCTGCGCTGTGCGCAGGTTCACCCCGAAGGTTTCGCTGATCTGGACGAGGGAGATGCCCTCGGGTCTGGCTGCAGCCGCTTCAGCAAGGCGCATGATGCGCAGGGCCTTGGTCAGTTGTTTGTCTTCCATGTGCACACCCCGACAGAAGCTGTCGGGCTCGGACCCGACCGTGACTGAGTCTTACGGGGATATTAACCTTTTTCCCCGCGAGGCGCGACAGGTTTGGGTGTGTCAGCTCAGGGTGATTCTCGGAAGGGTTGTGTTGCAAGGGGTGTGTACCTCCCTCGTTGTCTGTGTGTCCGGAGAAACGGCCCTGAGGCGTGGTCTCGACACACCCGTCGCTTGTCGCGGTTGCATTCGGACACGCCATTCCTGTGCAGTGCGCTGCTGGCCCGAGCTGCGCTTGTCAAGCCAAGGGAAGATACAGATATGCCATTACCGCCAAGAGCCTTTTACGCCATGACCGAGATCTGCGCCCGCTGGGGCTTTCCGGCCCCCGATGTTGCTGGCTGGGCAGCGACCGGCCATCTGACACTGGTGACCAGCATCGGATGTGTCACCTGCGGCCGGCAGCCGATGGCGGGAATTGTCGAGGTGAGTGCGCGCGACATGATGTGCATGTTCCGCCGCCATGGGCCGAGCGACGAGGAATGCTTTGTCTCGCGCCTGCGCCAGCCGGGGAAGTCAGAGTGGCAATATATCACGGAACCGGCAGAAGGCCTGCTGATCAAGCTGTGCGATCTGCTGCTCTTGGCAGACGAAGTGCATAAGTTCGAGGATGAGCGCGAATTGCTGCGTCGCCCAGCGACAGCGGCAGGATCATCGCCGCGCTATGACTGAGACGGCGTCACCATCATGCTGTTCCAGCGGATCAACGACCATGGCCTGCCTGCAACGCAGGGCGAGCTGATCAATGAAGTTCAGGACTGGTTCGCCCAGAACTCGCCCAATGGCGAGATCCCGGAGGAGAGCACCACGCGCAAGAAGATCGCGCCGATCTGGCGTGCGCTGCGGGGCAGGGAATAGGCGAGGGCGACGCAAGGGTGGAGGAGGCCAACAGGCACGGGCGCGTGCGACCACGCAACTGAACCGGCATGTCTGGCGTCCCTCATGCGCCTTTGCGCGCCTGATCGGCATCATGCACCAGTTGCGGTCGGGGTCGAAAGACGCTGGCCACAGCGCTGAGCCCTTCGCGCAGAGGTGAATCCATCAGATGCGCATAGCGCTGGGTCGTCTGCATCTGGCTGTGGCCCAGCAGCTTGCCGATCATCTCGAGCGAGGCCCCGCCGCTGACCAGGAGCGATGCGAAGGTGTGGCGCAGATCATGCACGCGTACGCCGGGCAGATCGGTTTCCTTCTGGATCGCCAGCCAGAAGCGGCGGATTTCGCGGACGGGCTTGCCGGGCACGTCGCCGGGAAAGAGCCATGGGTTGCCGCGCGGTACCAGAAGCTGGCGCTGGCGCACGATCGCGGCCACCTCGCTTGAGATCGGGATCCGGTGGACCTTGCGCTGTTTGGTGGCTGCCGCAGGCTTGGACCATGTGCCGAGTTCGAGATTGAACTGCTCGAAGCGCGCATTCTGCACCTCGCCCACGCGCGCGCCGGTCAGCATGCACAGCCGGATGATCCCGGCCGCGCGCTGATCTTCAGCTACATCCAGCGCCTGCGCCAGACGGCCGATCTCTTCATGGGTCAGGAATCGCTCGCGCGCGGTCTCGATCCGGCGGCGAAACCCGCTGGCCGGATTGTCCTCGCGCCATCCCCATTCCATGGCAAGCCCGAACATCTTGCGCAACACCTCGCCCACGCGATTGGCGCGCACAGGCGTGGGCTTTGACCCCTGCAGCTTGCGCGCGCGGTTATTGGGCTTGGCCTTGGAGGGGCGCGCACGACCGGCAGCGATCTTGTTGAGCAGCTTCTCGACATCGGATTTGGTGATGTCGCGCACCAGCCGGTTGCCCCAGTCCGGGGCCACCAGCTTGTGCATGATCGTGTGCTGGTCACTGGCATTCTTCGCCGCAAGATGGGGGGTGTGCTCTTCGAGATAGCGCGCGATCATGTCCGACACACGCGGGGCTTCGCGCGTAGCTTCGCGCTCGGCCAGCGGATCGATCCCCTCATCGATGCAGCGCCGCAACTCCTTGGCCCGCTCGCGCGCGGCAACCGTCGTCCATTCCGGCCAGCGCCCGATCACCATGCGCCGCTGGCGGCCTGCGAAACGGTAGTCGAGTGTGAAAGCACGATTTCCGGACGGGTAGATCGAGATCGAAAACCCCCGCACATCGGTGTCGAAGATCTGATACACACGCACAGCTCGCTCCGCCTCGCGCACGGATTTCTCATTCAGTTTCAGCCTCTTGACCATGCATATCTCCCCTGCAGCTCGTCCGACATGAGGCGTGGATTCGCGCCCATATCAAGCAAAGCATGGCCAGGGGACCGGAATGCAGGCAGTGACCGGAATTGGGGTGAGGTGGGGCGTTCCGGTTGGGGCGGGGCTTAGGCGTAAAGGGCTGAAAGTCTGAGTTCGCCGCTCCGCAGATAATCATTGTGAAGATTGCCGAAGCGGACATTCAGAGCGTGTTGATCTGCCTCGAACTGCCCCAGTTTGCAGAAGCGTTTCGAGCCTTGT
>PXDM01000273.1 GCA_003565055.1 Paracoccaceae bacterium | reverse complement strand
GCGCGCAATCGGGCGAGTGAACTGCGCCGCGATGTCGATCTGGGGCGTGACCCATTGGCCGAGCGCGACCTGATCCGCGAGGCTCCGCGCATGCAGGATCTGATTGATCGCTATCTCAGAGAACATGTGGTCCGCCTTGCCCCGGTCAGCGTGGCAGATCAGAAATCCATGATGGAGAAGATGATCGCACCGCATTGGGGGCGCAAACTGGTCACGGAGATCACCCGATCCGATGTCGAAAAACTGCTGGCAAAGGTTGCAGAGGGCCGGGCCCGTCCGCACAAGACCAAACCCAATAACCGCGCGCGCAAGCTTCAGGGCGCAAAGCCCACTCCCGTGCGCGCCAATCGCGTAGGTGAGGTGCTGCGCAAGATGTTCAATCTCGCCATCGACTGGGGCATGCGCGAGGACAATCCTGCCAATGGCTTCTATCGTCGTCCCGAAACCCCGCGTGAGCGGTTCCTGACCATGGAAGAGATTGACCGGCTTGCAGAAGCACTGGACGCTGATGAGGATCAGCGCGCCGCAGGTATTATCCGCCTCTGCATGCTCACGGGCGCGCGCGTGGGCGAAGTGCGCCAGGCGCGATTTGAGCAGTTCAATCTGGAACAGGGTATCTGGACCAAGCCTGCAGCCACGACGAAACAGCGCAAGCTGCACCGCGTACCGATCTCTGAGGATGTCGCGGCCATCGTGCGCCAGCGCAGGTTGCTGGTGCCAAAGGGCAATCCCTGGCTCTTTCCCGGTGACGTGCCGGGCCAGCCGGTGAAGGAAATCCGCCGCTTCTGGATGCGGGTGCAGAAGGCAGCACAGATCGAGGATGCCCGCATCCACGATCTGCGCCACACGTTTGCATCGCTTCTGGTCAGCGGCGGGGCCTCGCTCGAGATGATCGGCAAGCTGCTTGGGCACACACAGATGCAGACCACCTTGCGCTATGCGCATCTCTACGATGCCCCATTGCGCGCAGGCCTTGATGCTGTGGCCAGCATGGTGCGCCCGAAGCTGACCGTGGTGCCAAAACCCGACGCGGATCGCAAATCGGCATGAGCTGCGCGCGTCAGGTTTCCTCTTTCTTCCTCAACTTCTGCCAAAGCGGGGTAATCCGACGCCGGATCGAGCGTTCATCGGGCACATCATTACCGTTGGAGTTCAGGACAAACCATTCCTGCATCTCGGCCACCAGTGCGCCTTGCGATGCCGGAACGCCGTATTCATGCAGGCGCAACGCCAGGGCTTGCAACATGCCTTCCCAGTCATAAGGTGAAGAGGAACCCGCGCCGCCCGCGACACGGCGCAGGATCGTGTTCTGATCTTCGAACCGGTACACCTGCGCACCTTCGACCAGTAAATCCGCGATATAAACTTCCACACCATGCTCTGGCGCGGTGACCAGCCGCCAGTCGGGGCGGTCAGGCGTTCGCATGCGGCCAAGCCGGATGGTCTTCGGCGCGGTGCAGCAACGGCGAAACACGGGCAGAATATCGAAGGCTGCGACGATCACTTCGCCGGCCATGATCTCATCCCCGACGCGCACAGGCGGGATGCCCGTCACAATGTCGATCCTGCCCTTCACGGCCAGGCCCGCAATGTCGGCGATGGTGCATTCCCATCGGACGGCAACTTCCTCGATCGTGAAATACTCTCGCTGTGGTAGTGTCATTCCAGTCAGGTCCTTATTCCATGTCTTGAGAGCCCCATGACCGCAGGGCCATGGGCGGGTGTTCTAGCCAAGTCTGCAGGGTGTTCGCTCTAAAATTGCGAATCGCTAAATTGACTCGTGCTATGGTTTATTATGGCTTACCCTCTATGGCAGGAACTGCCGTAGTTGGAGCGATTTCATGTCATTTGGAAAAAGTCTGGATTTGATGCGCCTGGCCGAAATGGCGGCCGGGCGGCGCAAGGGGATCTGCGTGAACGATATTGTTGATGAACTTGACGTCAATCAGCGCACTGCCCAGCGCATGTTGCGGGGGCTGGAACTGGCATTTCCCGGCCTCAAGGCTATCGATGGCCCGGGCCGTCGGCGGTACTGGAAGCTGCAAGATTCGCGCTTTGTTCAGATGCAGGGGGTGCGCGACACAGAACTCGCCGCGCTCGACAAAAGCATAAGGCGCGCGATGGATGAGGGGGCAGAGCAGGATGCAAAGGCGCTGGCTTCCCTGCGCGACAGGTTGATGGCTGCACTGCCCTCGCACCAGATCGAGCGCACAGAGATGGATGCCGAAGCCTTGCTGATGATGCAGGGCTATGCCTGCAGGCCGGGGCCAAAGGTGAAATCGCACCCTGAAATCATGGGAGCAATATCGCAGGCCCTGAAAATCCCCTGCACGATTAAGATCGTCTATCGCAGCGCCAGAGACAGCGAGGCACGCGAGCGCGAGCTTGAACCCTGCGGCGTCCTGCTGGGGATCCGCCCCTATCTTGTGGCGCGGGATCTGGGCAATGGCCGCGCATTACGCCGCTATCGCATCGACCGGATTGAGAAAGCGGGCATCACGATGCAAGCCTTCAAGCGCGATCCGGGTTTCGACCTCAAAGCCTATGCAGCGCAATCCTTCGGATCATTTCATTCCGATGCCGAGCACACCCGCATCATCTGGCGTTTCGCTCCCAGCGCGGCCGATGCGGCGCGCGAATTTCTGTTTCATCCGACGCAGGAGCTGTTCGTTGAGCCCGACGGAAGCCTGCGCGTCGAGTTCACCGCATCCGGCTGGGTCGAGATGGCCTGGCATCTCTACCAGTGGGGCGATCAGGTCGAGGTGGTCGCGCCGGAGCCGCTGCGAGAGATGGTCGAGGGGTTTCAGCGAGGGGATCTGGGGGTTATGCCGTAGCGTTGGCGGGAGAGTTACAGTCAACCTTAGCCGACCCTTTCGTGCTGTTCGTGGGGAGGATGGCATGCGGCGGTGTGGCTCGTCGGAGCAACCATTCGCTAATCAATGCTGTCCAGCGCTTCCACCAGACGGCGTCGCGATTCGAAAACATGGTTGCGCATCAAAAGGCCTACCGCCTCGGCATCGCGCACATCCAGTGCGCGGCGCAGCTCGTCCAACTCCCAGCAGATACGATCAATGGTCAGCGCCCAGTCCATCCGCGGCAGCCCCATGAGCCAGGTCCGCGAGGTCTGGAAGAACAGTGAGCGCAGGATCTCGCGCAATACATGGTTCGAGATCAGCTCGGTCAGCGCATCGTAATAGGCCGTGTTCACATCAGCGAACCCGCCAACATCGCCCGCAGCCAGTGCGCGGAACTGCTGTTTGGCATCTGCCAGTGCGGCAAGGATCGCATCAGGATCGTTGATGCGCATGAAGGGTGCGCTAGCCACAGCGATTGCCATGCGGGCATCATAGGCCGAAGCCAGCATCTCGGGCGATATGCGCGTAACGCGGGACCCGACACCGTGGAGAATCTCGATAAGCCCTTCCTGCTCAAGCCGCGCCAAAACCCGCCGGATCGGCGAGCGGCTGACCTCGAATTCCCGCGCCAGCGCTTCTTCGCTCAGCATCTCGCCAGGCGGGTAGCGGTTGGTGCAGATGCGATGGCGCAGCGCGCGATGGATTGCCAGCGTACGCTGCTGCGGCTGCGAAGGATCAGAGGCTGATATGTCAAGGAAGGAGGGCATGATCACCTGCACCGGACCGTCATACGCGCTGCCGCCCGGGCGGCTGGGCACGCTCGCTTGCATAGCGTACTGCGCGCGCGGTGATAAGGCTGAAAAGCAGAAAGAACAGCCCCGCTAGTGTGATTGGTTCGGTATAGCGGAAGGTATCGTTGCCGATGATTCGAGCGGTGGCTACTAGTTCGATCACCGTGATCGCCAGCAGGACTGGCGTCTCCTTGAACATAGCGACAAAGTAATTGCCCAGTGGCAGGATCACCGGCGGCACCGCCTGCGGCAAGATGATCCGGCGCAGCGTGGCCAGTGGGCTCAGGTTGATCGCTCGCGCAGCTTCCCACTGCCCACGCGGCACATCGTTCAACCCAGCGCGATAGACCTCGGCGCAATAGGCCGAATAGTGAAAGCCCAGCACCAGCACGCCGGTGGCCATGGCCGGCAGATAAATGCCCCAGACCGGCAGGAAGTAATAGGCCGCGAACAGCTGGATCAGCAGCGGTGTGGAGCGCAGGAACTGGACCATCAGCCGCACCGTAAAGTCCAGTATCGGCACCCGCGCCAGCCCGATCACCGCCCACAATAGCCCCAGCACTAACGCCAGCACGAAGCCCAGCACCGTAGCCTGCAATGTGACCAGCGACGCCGCCGCCATGTCGGGCAGGATATCGCGGGCATAG
>PXDM01000194.1 GCA_003565055.1 Paracoccaceae bacterium | reverse complement strand
CGGCGCCATTTCGCGATGTCGAGCTTCGCGCCCTGCCATTTCGCATCGCCGTAATACGCGCCCCATTCCCAGGCCGCGACCGCCAGCCGCACCGGATTGCGCCGTGCTGCGACCCCCATATCCTCGCCCGCCCCACGCCAGGCGACCGCGCGGAGATAAGCATCGGTCAGCCCATTGGCCTTGAGCACCGCCGCTTTCGCGGCCTCGATCTCATCGACCGTGTAGGGGATCGGCATGTCCAGCAGGCGCCCCGATTCCAACAGCCGCTCCGAATGCTCGCGGCTCTTGAACACCTTGCCGTTGTAGCAGCGCTCGCCCTCGAACACCGAAGAGGCATAATGCAGCGCATGGCTCAGAATATGCACCTTCGCATCGCGCCAGGGCACCAGCCCGCCATCCATCCAGATCTGTCCGTCCCTGTCATCATACGCGCCGGCCATTGATGCCTCCCATCTCTCGCGATTTACGGATGTTGCGCAAATCAGGCCCGAAGCGGACATAATATTACGCATCTTCAGGCGAATCGGTATCAATTCGCTCTTGGAATGTCAACAAGGCTGACATAAAATGACCTCAAGACGACACTGGGGGCAAGCAGCGCGCATGAATGACGGATCCGGCAATGCCATGGGCGGGGAAAACCTGCTCTTTCTGACCGATGAGCAGATTCGCAAGGGGATCGAGGCGATGTTCTTCGCCTATCGTGGCTTCACTGCGGATCCCGACCGTATCCTCGCGGAACATGGCTATGGCCGCGCGCATCATCGCGCTCTGCATTTCATCAACCGCACCCATGGCACCACGGTCAACAATCTCCTCTCCGTGCTCGGCGTGACCAAGCAATCGCTCAACCGCGTCCTGCGCACACTGATCGAGGACGGGCTGGTCGAAAGCCGTGTCGGGCGCACTGACCGGCGCGAGCGCAATCTCTACCTGACAGCGCAGGGCGCGACGCTGGAACGCGCGCTCTCGGAAGCGCAGCGCGACCGGATGCGCGCGGCCTATCGCGCCGCTGGCCCGCAAGCCGTCGCAGGCTTCCGGCAAGTGCTGGAGGCGATGATGGACGATGAAATCCGCACGCATTACAAATCCATCAAGGACCGCAAGCCATGAGCGCGCAGGACGCCCCGGCGCATCTTCTCATCGTCGATGACGACACGCGCATCCGCGCCCTCTTGCAGAAATACCTGCTGCGCAACAATTATCTCGCCACCGGCGCGCGCGACGCGGCCCATGCGCGCCGCCTGCTCGCAGGGCTGAGCTTCGATCTGATCGTGCTCGATGTGATGATGCCCGGCGAAGACGGGATCAGCCTGACCCGCCACATCCGCGCCCATGCCAAAACCCCGGTGCTGCTTCTGACCGCCAAGGGCGAGGCTGCGGACCGCATTGCAGGGCTCGAAGCCGGGGCGGATGACTACCTGCCCAAGCCGTTTGAGCCGCGCGAATTGCTTTTGCGCATCAACGCGATCCTGCGCCGCACCCCGCAAGCGGCCCCGGAGGCCACGCTGCCGCAAGTGCTGATCCTCGGGCCGCTGCGCTATGATCTGGAACGGGGCGAGCTCAGGCGCGGGGACCAGCCCGTGCGCCTGACCCAGACCGAAGCCACGATCATGCGGTTTTTCTGCCAGAATCCGGGCGAAGTCATCACCCGCGAAGCGCTGGTCGAGCATTTGGGCCGCGACCGCGCCGCGCATGGGGGCATGGTCGGGCAGGAACGCGCGGTCGATGTGCAGATCACCCGCCTGCGCCGCAAGATCGAGCATGACCCCAAGGCGCCGCGCCATCTCCAGACAGTGCGCGGGGCAGGCTATATCCTCATGACGGATTGATCCGGGCGGCCCTCCTGCCCCTGCGTCACCAAGCCGGGCGCGCATGCTATGTCTAAGAAATTACGGCGACAGACTTGCATTAGGGGGCCAACCACGCTCTATTTAGGGCACCTGATGGTCTGCCGCCAGCGCCAGGCGGCGCGCGCGGGCCATCGCTTCGATGGCAGCAGCGTCCTCGCAATTTCCGGTGCGGGCGCGGTCTGTCGCCAAACGAACGACGAAAAAGGTCAGGGAGATCCACATGAACGTCAAACCTTTCGGGGCGATCGCAATGATCGCGGCGGCAAGCGCTTTTGCAAATCCTGCGCAGGCCGATGACTGCGGCGCAGTCTCTATCGCGGAAATGAACTGGGCCTCGGCAGAGCTGATGGCCAATGTCGACGCGCTTATTCTGGAACTGGGCTACGGCTGCGATGTGACGCTGGTGCCGGGGGCGACCGAGACCACATTCGCGTCGATGGAAACGCGCGGCCAGCCTGATGTCGCGCCGGAATTGTGGATCAATGCCGTGCGCACGGCGCTCGATGCCGCCAAGGAAACCGGCGCGCTTCTGGCGCTCAATGATGGCCCGATCACCGATCTGGGCGAAGGCTGGTGGATCACGCCGGAATTCGCCGCCGCCCATCCCGAACTCGACACGGTGGAAAAGGTGCTCGAGCGCCCTGATCTGTTCCCGCATCCCGAAGATGCGTCGCGCGGGGCCTTCATAGGTTGCCCGGCAGGCTGGGGCTGCCAGTTGAACAATGCCAATCTTTTCCGCGCCTTCGAGATGGAGGAAAAGGGCTGGCTTCTGGTCGATCCGGGCTCTGCGGCAGGGCTCGATGGCTCCATGGCGCGCGCGGTTGAGCGCGGCGAGCCATGGTTTGGCTATTACTGGTCGCCCACTGCCATGATCGGGCGCTACGAGATGGTGCTCTTGCCGTTTGAAACCGAATGGGCAGGCGATGAAAACTGGAACGAATGCATCGCGCTCTCGGAGCAGGAATGCCTTGACCCGCAACCGACGGCCTGGACAACCAGCGAAGTGGAAACTGTCGTCACGGAACGCTTCATGGAGGCCGCTGGTCCCGCCGTGTCCTATTTCGAAGCCCGCGTTTTCCCCGGTGAGGCGATGAACGCGATGCTGGTCTATATGAACGACAATCAGGCCACGGGCGAGGAAGCCGCTTTCGAGTTTCTCGAAAGCCACGAGGAGATCTGGACCCAATGGGTGTCCGAGGATGTCGCCGCGCGCGTGCGCGCCGGGCTCTGAGCCGGACAGCGTGACCTGACCGGGCAGGGCGCGGCTGCGCGCCCTGCCTGCCCTGATGATCTGAGCGGAGACAGTCTCAATGGAGTTCCTGACCACTTTCCCGTCCATGGGCCGGGCCGATCTGGCCGCCCTGCGCCGTGGCATCGACGCGAGCTTTCGCGACTTCTCGCGCGAATGGGGCGAATCCATCGAGGCGTTTTTCCATCCGCTCCTGCGCTTTCTGGTCTGGTTCGACAATCTCCTGCTGAGCACGCCCTGGCCCATCATTCTGGGCGTGATCGGGCTTCTGGTCTGGGCCGGGTCGCGCAGCTGGATGATGACACTGGCCGCTGTGGCCGCGTTTTTCGCCATCGGCTATTTCGGCATGTGGCGCGACACCATGTCGACGCTTGCGATCATCTCGGTGGCGACCATCCTGTGCATCGCCATCGGCATCCCGCTCGGCATCCTGATGGCGCGGTCGAAACGCACCGAATCCGTGATCACGCCGGTGCTCGACGTGATGCAGACCATCCCGTCCTTCGTCTATCTGATCCCGGTCGTGATGCTCCTGGGCATCGGGCGCGTGCCGGGCCTGATCGCGGTGTGCATCTACGCGCTGCCGCCCATCGTGCGGCTGACCAATCTCGGGATCCGTCTGGTCGACCGCGATGTGCTCGAAGCGGCCACGGCTTTCGGGGCGTCGAACTGGCAAAAGCTCTGGGGCGTGCAGGTGCCGCTGGCGCTGCCCAATATCTTCGCGGGCATCAACCAGACGATCATGATGGCGCTCGCGATGGTGGTCATCGCCTCGATGATCGGCGTGCAGGGGCTTGGCGTGCCGGTGCTGCGCGCGATTTCCAACCAGTATCTCGCGCTCGGCGTCATGAACGGTCTGGCGATCGTGGTGCTCGCGATCATCTTCGACCGCGTGTCGCAACGCTATGGCCAGAGGCTGCAGGCGCATCGCAAGGGGCAGAACCAATGAGCAGCGCGGCCAAGATCTCGATCCGCAATCTCTACAAGATTTTCGGCGCGCGCCCGGAAAAAGTGCTCGATCAGGTGCGCGCGGGGCTGTCGAAGGACGATCTTCTGGCGCAGACCAATCATGTGCTGGGGATCAATGATGTCAGCCTCGACATTCCCCCGCATGGGCTGCAGGTCATCATGGGGCTGTCGGGGTCGGGCAAATCGACGCTGATCCGCCATATCAACCGCCTGATCGACCCGACCGCAGGCGAAATCCTGATCGACGGCGAGGATGTGCTGCGCATGTCCGACACAAGGCTGCGCGACCTGCGCCGTTTCAACACCTCGATGGTGTTTCAGAAATTCGGCCTGCTGCCGCATCGCAAGGTGCTGCAGAACGTGGCTTACGGTGTGCAGGTGCAGGGCAAATCCACGCAGGAGGCCGAGCGCCGCGCGCGCGAGTGGATCGCCCGCGTGGGGCTTGAGGGCTATGAGAACCACTATCCCGCGCAGCTTTCCGGCGGCATGCAGCAACGCGTCGGGCTCGCCCGCGCGCTGGCCACCGATGCCGATATCCTCTTGATGGACGAAGCCTTCTCCGCGCTCGATCCGCTGATCCGCACGGAGATGCAGGGCATCTTGCTGGAGTTGCAGAAAGAACTGCACAAGACCATCGTCTTCATCACGCATGATCTGGATGAAGCGCTGCGCCTTGGCGACAATATCGCGATCCTGCGCGACGGGGCCGTGATCCAGCAGGGCAGCGCACAGGATATCGTGCTCAAACCGGCCGATGCTTATATTCGCGATTTCATCAAGGATATCAATCGCGGACGGGTCATCCGTCTCGGCGCGCTTGTCGAAGGTGCCGCCCCCGACGGCCCGGTCCTGCCTGACGATACCCTGCTCGAAGATGCGCTGATCCATCTCTCGGATGCGCCCCAGCAGCGCGTCGCGGTGAAGGATGATACGGGGCGCGTGATCGGCGGGGTGGACCTGAAATCCGCGATCCGGGCGATCCACGCCTGACGGCTGGCGCGTCACGCCCGCTCAGGATTTGAGCTTGCGCCCCATCAGCTCCAGCCGGTGCCCTTCGAGCCGATATCCCAGCCGCCGGGCGATCTTTTCCTGCAGGGCCTCGATCTCCGGGTCGCAGAATTCGATGACTTCGCCTGTATCCATGTCGATCAGGTGGTCATGATGGTCGCGCTGGCTGTCTTCAAACCGCGCCCGTCCATCGCCGAATTCCAGCCGCTCCAGAATCCCGGTTTCCTCCAGCAGCTTGACCGTGCGGTAGACCGTCGCGAGCGAGATCCGCCCGTCAATGGCGCTGGCGCGAGCGTGCAATTCCTCGACATCGGGATGACCATCCGCCGCCTCGATGACCTGCGCGATGGTGCGGCGCTGATCGGTCATGCGCAGCCCCTGCGATTCCAGTCGGTCAAGTATGGATTTGCTCACGCCTGCGGCCCCGAACTGCTGCTGCAGGCAAACCATAGGACAATCAGCCGGGCCTGAAAACCGGAAATGACCGCGCGACGCTCAGAGCTTGCCCTTCAGTAAACCGCCCAGCATGGACTGCACGCTGCCCATATCCATCGCGCCCGCGCCACCCTTGGGCGAGAGCTTGTCCACCATCGCAGGCAGCACCTGCGCCAGCGCATTCGAGGTCTCCGCCGGGGCCATATTCGCCTGACTGGCGAGCTGGTTGATGATGTTGCCGCCCAGCGCCTGTTCGACCTGCGGCGCGGAAATGGGCTTGTTTGCGCCCTGACCGAGCCAACTGCCCATCACATCACCAAGCCCGGCCGAATTGAACTGCGCCACCAGCCCCGGCAAACCGCCGATCTGGCTGTCCTTGGACATGAGCCCCATCAGCCCTTGCATCAGTTTGGGGTTTTGCATCACCAACCCGGCGAGCCCGGCATTCTTGCCAGCCCCCTTGAGCACAGCATTGGTCAGACTATTGAACAGGCTCATCACGACACTCCCTTGCACAGATTGCGCGAAGGTTAACACGCGCGGCCAAAGCTGTCACCCCATTGTGATCTGCGCTCAGGCGATGCGGCGAAAGCAGGATCTGTCGGTGGAATTGTCGAAAAACGGAACCGAAGGTTCCATCTCCTCGCCCTCGACCCAGGCTTGTGCCTCCGACAGCACGATTTCCGTGATGAAGGGCAGGTTGAGCTTGCGCGCTTCGCGCAGCGTCACCCATTGCAGATGGCTCAGCTCGTCACAGGCACCGGAGAAATCATCCAGATCGCCCTGCACCGCCTCAGCCTGCGCGAGAAAGAAACGCGCGTCAAAGCGGCGGGGGCGGCCCGGCGGGGTGATCGCGCGGAACACATAGCGCATCCCATGGGCATCGGGCAAAAGCCCGCGCGCCGCGAAATCCTGCCAATCAGGCGGCGGATCGCGCCAGTCACCGGGCTGGCCCAGCGCGAGGCCGGTCTCCTCCCACAACTCGCGGATCGCCGCAACGGCCAGCGCATGCGGCTGCGCATGACCCGCCCCAAGCCGCGCGAGACAGCCCGGCGCCACCGGGCGCGCAAGCGGCACTGCGCTGTCCTGCGCATCGACCGCACCACCGGGAAAGACGAATTTATCGGGCATGAAGGCCGCTTTCGCCCCGCGCTGGCCCATCAGAACCTGCGCAGCCTCGCCGGTGCCACGGATCAACAGGATCGTGGCCGCGTCGCGAATGGCAGTCTTGTCAGTGCTGTCTGTCATCAAACCCGTGCATGCGCCGTGACCATTGAAACGCCACGATCATGCCCTTGAACCGGGGCAGAAGAAAGAGCGAAAGCGCCACCAGAAAGCTCGCAAAGAGCGTGAAGAGCAAGGCCGGATGCATCTCCCAGGCGAACATGGCCGCCACCATCAGCGGCGTGACGACCTTGAGCGTCACGAGCATCGTTAGATAGGCCGGGCCATCATCGGCGCGCTGATGGCTCAGATCCTCGCCGCAACTGGGGCAGGCGTCACGGACCTTGAGATAGCGGTGCAGCATCGCACCCTGCCCGCAAGCGGGACATTTGCAGCGCAACCCCCGCCAGATCGCGGGCGAAAGCGGGCGATCATCGACATTCTGCGTTTCCGTGAGGCTCATGGGCGGTGTTCCTTCAATATCTGCCCTCCATATCGGAGCCGCCCGATAATTGACATCCCAGAGTTCGGATTTGCGGCATCGTGCCGCAAGACGCGGCGTTTTTTGCGACGGAACCGGGCAGGGCGGGCGTTTGAGCAGGTATCGGGGGCAGATGAGCCCCCTGAGACAAGGAGATGACGACGTGATGAAAACAGGTTTGACCGTGATGGCCGCAGGGATGCTCCTCGCGCTGCCCGCTCTGGCCGATACGCGCGGCTCCGGGCAGGGGCGCGCCATGCTGCCCGATTTCGGCACGCTTGACCAAAGCGGCAGCGGTGCCGTGAGCCTGGAGGAATTCCGCGATGCGCTGGGTGCGCCGCGCCGGGACGCGCTGATCGCACGGATCATGCTCGAAGCCGATGCCGAAGGCCGGCTCGATGAAGCGGCCCTGCGCGCCGGGCTGGACGGATATGCCGCCGACCAGCGTACCGAGCGCCGCGACGAAATGCAGGCGCGGCTTTTCGCGCGGATTGACACCAATTCCGACGGGGAAATCTCGGCGGAGGAATATGAGGCATTCACTGCGCGCCTCTCCGAGCGTATGGAGCGTAGGGAAGGCCGCAAGCAACGCGGCCAGACTCGCCAGCGCTGAGGCGCGATGGCCGGGCGGGACACGTCCCGCCCGGTGGCAGAACAAGGGCAGGCCCGTGTTGCAGACAGTGGACCCGGAGCATGATCAGGCGCAGTTGCTGGCGCGGGTGGCAGCGGGCGAACAGGCAGCGGCGGTTGTCCTGACGGATCTGCTGGCCCCGCGTCTGCTGCGCTATGCCGCGCGCATGCTCGGGGACCGGGCCGAGGCTGAGGATGTGGTGCAAGAGGCGATGCTGCGGCTCTGGCGGATCGCGCCGGACTGGCAGAGCGGGCTCGCGCAGCCCTCGACCTGGGTGTTCCGGGTCGCGGCCAATCTGTGCACCGACCGGCTGCGCCGCCGCCGCGCCACAGTGCCCGAATTGCCGGATCTTCCCGATCCGGGGCAGGGGGCAGATGCGCAGATGATGCAGGCACGGCGCGCGCAGGCGCTTGAGGCCGCGCTGCTGCAACTGCCCGAACGCCAGCGCGAGGCCGTGATCCTGCGTCATCTCGAAGGGCTGACAAACCCCGAGATCGCAGCGATCATGATGGTTGGCGTGGAGGCCGTGGAAAGCCTCACTGCGCGCGGGAAACGACGACTGGCCGCGATTCTGGCGGGCGAAAAGGACGCATTGGGGTATGAAGATGACATCTGACAAGCGACCGCAAGACATGGGTGACGACCCGCTCGGGGTCTTTTTCGACGCCGCGCGGGCCGACGCGCCGGGGCTCTCGCCTGCGCTGCGCGGGCGCATTCTGGACGATGCCGCTGCCGCCGCGCCTGAGCCTGTTGCCAGCGCGCGCCCCGCGCCCCCCGGTCGGTTGCGCGGCTGGATCTCCGGCTGGGCCGCGTCGTTTGTGGCAGGCGGGGCGATGGCGGCCATGGCGGGGCTCTGGGTCGGCATTGTCATGCCGCTGCCCGTTGTCGCGCTGGATGTGCCGCTCTGGATGCACGAAGCCTTCAGCTATCTCGACGCAGTCGCCTTGCCCCTGATCGGGCTGGATGACCCTTTGGTGACAGGATTTTGACCGATGACAACTGACGCGACACCGCCCAAACGGCGCTTTCCCTGGCTGAAGGCCGCGCTTGTGGTCTCGGTCCTGCTCAACCTCGCCGGGCTCGCGATGCTCGGCGCGATCGCGACCCGCGCGGGCGAGCCGGGGACCGTGCTGCGCAGCGCCATTGCCGCCCTGCCGGGGGAAGCCCGGCGCGATCTGCGCCGTGAAACCCGCGCGGTCTGGCGCGATGCGCGGCTGCGCTCAGGCGCGCAGTCCATGCAGCGCGAGATGATCGCCGGCCTGCGCGCCGACGACTTCGATGCGCCCCGGTTTTCCGACGCATTGACCGAGGCGCAGACCCGGCTGTTGCAGATCAGCACGCAGATGCATGAACAACTCATTGCGCAGGTCAGTGCGATGTCACCCGAGGCGCGTCACGCCTATGCTGACGCATTGGAAGAGGCGCTGACACAGCGGCGCTGGCGTGATCATGGCGCCGCTGGCAGATCGCAGGAGCCGTCTGCGCGTTGAGCGCCATCGACACCCGATTGCGTCCGCTCTCCTTGGCGATATGCAGCGCCTGATCAGCCTGATCAATCAGCGCTTCGATATGGAGCATATGGTCCTTGCCCGACATCGAGGCATCCGGGTCATGCGTCGCGATCCCGATGGACACGGTCACGCGCAGCGGTGCCGGAATGCCCTTGACGTTGAAGGTCCTGGCTTCAATCCGCTGCCGGATGCGTTCGCCCATCTGCTGTGCCGCCCTCGCTGACAAGCCCGGCAAGGTCAGCAGGAATTCCTCACCGCCATAGCGCGCGAGCATGTCATCGGCGCGGATCGCGTCATTCATGCGCTGCGCGACTTCGACCAGCACGCGGTCGCCCGCGAGATGGCCGTAATTGTCATTGATGCTCTTGAAGTTGTCGATGTCGATCATCAGGAGCGCGAAGCGCTTCTGGTCCTGCGCCGCGGCGGGGATCATCATCCGGCCCAGATGCAGCATGCCATGGCGACGGTTGAACAGCGCCGTCAGCGGATCGCGCGTCGCAAGGTCCAGCTCCGCGCTCAGCGCCTGACGCATCGCATCGGCCCAGAGCTTGCGCTTGACGACCGAGGCCAGCCGCAATTCGGTTTCCAGATTGTCGAACGGGGCCTGCAGCACTTCCTCCGCGCCCAGATCGAGCGCCATGCCGCGCTGCGACCGCATCGTGCCGGGCATCAGCGCCACGATGGGAATGTCCCGCGTCAGCGCCCGCGAGCGCAGGTCGGAAATGATCGGCAGACCATGCATCTGGATCACATCGGGCGCCAGCAGCAGCACATCGGGCAGATCCTCGGGCTGCGGCGGGTTCAGCATTTCGGGCAGCGTGACGATCTTGTGATAGAGCTTTTGCGACAGCTCCGAGGTCATTCCGGGCCCGGCCGGGTCGGTGCTGACCAGCGCGATGCGCGCGCCGGGGCTGGCCGCCACCTGCTGATGCGCCAGATCGAGGCTCAGGCTGGTCTTGCCCTGCGACTGGTAATCGCGCTCGGTGCAGCTCTTGCGCAAGAGCGCGCGCAGCCGCGACAACAGATAGGATTCATCGAGCGGCTTGCGCAGCACATCATCGGCCCCCGCCTCAAGCGCCTCCAGCCGCATCTCGCGCCCGGTATCAGATGAGAACAGCACCACGGGGATATGCGCGGTTTGCGGGTCAGCGCGCAGCGCCTTGCAGACTTCGGGGCCCGACATATCGGGCAGCGAGCAATCCATCAGCACCAAATCGGGCCGGAAATCGCGCGCGAGTTTCAGGGCCGCCGCCCCCGAAACGGCCAGCAGACTGTCATAGCAGGCCGCAGACAGTTTGGCGCGCAGCACAATACGCCCCAGGGACATGTCATCAACCACGAGAATCCGATTCGGCATGGTGCTCGGCCCTTGTTATAAAATTATGTCTAAAATATGTACGCTCAGTTGGTTAACAAAACCTTTCAGCCTTCGGAGGCCGCCGACATGACCCCTAAACATGCGCGGGAAATCGCTCATGGCACGCTGATCTGGCTCTGTGGCGAGGAAGACCTGCTGCCGGTTTTTCTCAATGCCAGCGGGGCGAGTGCGGCGGATCTGATTGCCGCCTTGCGCGACCCCGATGATCTTGACGCGGCGCTTCTGGGCGCGGGGCTCGATTTCGTGCTGATGCGGGATGAAACGGTCATCGCCGCCTGCGAGGCGCAGGGGCTTGGCTATGATCAACTCGCCCATGCGCAGGCCGTGCTCTCGGGCGCGGGGGGGATGCACTGGACCTGACCCCTTGACTTCCCGCGCCCCAGCCTGTGTATCGCGCGGGGTCAACATCCGCATCTGAAAGGGCCGATCATGCACGCCTATCGCAGCCATACCTGCGCCGACCTGAGAGCCGCCCATGTCGGCGAGACAGTCCGCCTGTCGGGTTGGGTGCATCGCATCCGCGACCATGGCGGCGTGCTGTTCATCGACCTGCGCGACCATTACGGCATCACGCAGGTTCTGGCGGATAGTGACTCGGCGGCTTTCACGGCGATTGAAAAACTGCGCGCCGAATTCTGCATCCGCATCGAGGGCGAGGTCAAAGCCCGCGACGCGTCGCTGGTCAATGCCAAGCTGCCCACCGGCGAGATCGAGGTCTATGTCCGCGCCATGGATGTGCTGGGCGCGGCGGAGGATCTGCCCCTGCCGGTCTTTGGCGAGCCCGATTACCCCGAAGAAACGCGCCTCGCCTACCGCTTTCTCGACCTGCGCCGCGAGGGGCTTCACGACAACATGATGCTGCGCGCGAATGTCGTGCGCTCGATGCGCTCGCGGATGTGGGACACGGGTTTCACCGAGTTCCAGACGCCGATCATCACCGCCTCAAGCCCCGAGGGCGCGCGCGATTTTCTCGTCCCCTCGCGGCTGCATCCGGGCAAGTTCTACGCGCTGCCGCAGGCGCCGCAGCAGTTCAAGCAGTTGATCATGGTCTCGGGTTTTGACCGTTATTTCCAGATCGCGCCGTGCTTCCGCGACGAAGACCCCCGCGCCGACCGCTCGCCCACGGATTTCTACCAGCTTGATGTCGAGATGTCCTTTGTCGAGCAGGAAGATGTGTTTTCGGCAGTGGGGCCGGTGCTGCAAGGGGTGTTCGAGGAGTTTGGCGGCGGGAAAAAGGTTGATGCCTGTGCCGACTGGCCGCGCATTCCTTACGCCGAGTCGCTGTTGAAATACGGCACCGACAAGCCGGATTTGCGCAACCCGATCGAAATGCAGGTGGTCTCTGAGCATTTTCGCGGCTCGGGCTTCGCGATCTTCGCGAAACTGCTGGAGAATGACGGCACCGAGATCCGCGCGATCCCTGCGCCGGGCGGTGGCTCGCGCAAGTTCTGCGACCGGATGAACGCATTTGCCCAAGCGCAGGGGCTGCCGGGGATGGGGTATATCTTCTGGCGGAAAGCTAGCGAAATGACCTCCAAATGGTTGGATTTGGGTAAAAAAATCCAGCAGGTTGTGGGCATCTATCATGGCTTAAACCCAATTGCTCCAAATGTAGTGGCAAAGGTTCTGGAGCACTTGAATGATGCATTGAGTCTTGTGCAAGAATCCCTCTCCGAGCAAGCAAAGACCGATACTGCAGCGCTAGACTACCGAGTTAAACTTCTTTCAGAAGCCAGAGATGCACTACAAAACGGTAATTTAGAGCGCGGGATGCTCCTTCAGTCCGCAGCACTTAGCGAATTAGAAGCCGCAGGCCCGCTGGCCAAGAATATCGGCCCCGAGCGCACGGAAGCGATCCGCCAGCAACTGGGCCTCGGCGAAGGCGACGCGGCCTTCTTCCTCGGCGGCAAGCCTGCGCAATTCGAGGGTGTGGCGGCAAAAGCCCGCGACGAGATCGGGCGCGAGTTGAAGCTGGTGGATGAAAACCGCTTCGCTTTCGCTTGGATCGTCGATTTCCCGATGTATGAGGCGGATGTAGAGACGGGCAAGATCGACTTCTCGCACAACCCGTTTTCCATGCCGCAAGGCGGGATGGACGCGCTGGACGGTGATCCGCTGGCGGTCAAGGGCTACCAGTATGACCTCGCCTGCAATGGCTATGAGATCCTCTCGGGCGCGATCCGCAACCACAAGCCCGAGATCATGTATCGCGCGTTTGAGATCGCGGGCTATCCGAATTCCGAAGTCGACAAGCGCTTCGGCGGCATGGTCAAGGCGTTCAAATACGGCGCGCCGCCGCATGGCGGTTGTGCAGCCGGGATTGACCGGATCGTGATGCTGCTGGCCGATGAGGCGAATATCCGGCAGGTGATCATGTTCCCGATGACCCAGCGCGCCGAGGATCTGCTGCTCAAAGCGCCCTCCGAGCCGAGCAATGACCAGCTGCGCGAGCTGGGTCTGCGGCTCGCCCCGCGCGACTGAGCGCCCGCCCCAAGCCCTGACACGGCCAGCGGGGCGAGGCACCCGGCCCGCTCAAAGCTGCCGGATCGGCGCGCCCTTTTGCCAGGCGCGCACGGCCTCGGCGCTCTGGGTGTAGAAAAGCCGCATCGTGGCCTCGGTCGTGTATCCCAGATGCGGCGTGAGCAGCAGACGGCCCTGCGCGATCAGGGCGTCGTCGCGCAGCGGGTCCGTCATCGGCAAAGGCTCGCGGTCGAACACATCCAGCCCCGCCGCCGCCGGACGCCCGGACTGCAGCCCGGCGCGCAACGCCTGCATGTCGACCAGCCCCGCGCGCGCGGTGTTGATGAAGACGCAGCCGGGCTTCATCGCCGCGAATTCCGCCGCCCTGATCAGGCCCCGCGTGCGCTCCGAGAGCACCAGATGCACCGAGACGACATCGCTCTCGGCCATGAGCGCGCCCAGCGTCTCCATGCGCGTCGCATCGCACTCCTGCGCCCGCGCTGCGCTCAGATTCTGCGACCAGGCGCAAACCCGCATCCCCAGCGCGCGCCCGAGCGCGCCGACCTGCGCACCGATCTTGCCCAGCCCGACCAGTCCCAGCGTCAGCCCCGCCAGATCGCGCCCCAGTGGCCCCTGCCACTGACCCGCCTGCAACGCGGCGAGATTGGGCAGAAGCTGGCGGTTCAGCGCCAGCATCAGCGCAAGGGTCAGCTCGGCCGTGGTGGTCTTGCGCGACTCCGTGCCGCAAACCGTGATCCCCGCCGCCTTGGCCGCGTGCAGATCAATGCTGCCATTGCGCGGCCCAGAGGTCACGATCAGCCGCAGGTTCGGGAGGGCCGCGATCAGTTCGGCAGGCAGGGGCGTGCGCTCGCGCATGATGCAGAGCACCTCGAACGGGGCCAGCCGCGCGATCAGCGCAGGCCCCATCGGCAGCGTGTCGCGGAAAACCGCGATCTCGCCCAGCCCGGCCCAATCGCCATACTCCAGCGCCACACCGGCATAATCGTCCAGAATTGCGATCTTCATTTGGCTTTTCCCCAGATCAGCCGCGCCATGATCGGGGCTCCGGTGATGACCACGACCAGCCGCATCAGATGGTGAATGACGATGAACCCCAGATCCGCCCCGGCGACAATCGCAAGCACGGTCATCTCCGCCTGCCCGCCGGGGGCGAAGGACAGAAATGCCTCCAGCATCGGTGCGCCGCCGATCTTGTAGGCAAGCCAGGTGAAGACCCCGGCCAGAGCCGCGAGGATCACGGCGAATGCCGCACCTGCGGCCACATCATGGCGCAGCTCCCGCAGCGTGACACCGCGAAACTGCATGCCGATGCCCATGCCGATGAAGAATTGCGCGGCCATGATCGCCTCGGCCGGGGGGCGGTGCTGCAAGATGCCGCCCAGCGACAGCGCCATGGCCAGGATCAGCGGCCCGAGGATCGCCGCGCCGAAAAGCCCGATGCGCACGCCGCCTTTCCACCCGATCAGCGCAATGACGACCATCAGCGCCATGTCCCAGAGCGGCACATCGCGCGCAGGCGCGCCGATGGGCTGGTCGAGGCTCAGCCCGAACGGCCCCGTCAGCAGGATCGGGACCAGCGTTACGATGACCAGCACCCGTGTCGCGTGGATCAGCGACAGCGCGCGCGGATTGGCCCCGGCCTCCTGCCCGAAAAGCACCATGTCCTGAAACCCGCCGGGCATCGCCGCGTAATAGCTCGTCATGCGGTCAAAGCCGCAGACCCGTTGGAAAAACGGCACCCCGATGAGGCCGATCACCGCCACATAGACCGGGATCAGCGCGAGCGTGATCGCCATGAGCGGCACTTGCCCGAGGATCGCAGGCGTGATCGACGCGCCCACAGCGACGCCCAGAACCGTGCGCGCCGCGACCGAGATTTCGCCCGCGCCCTGCATCCGCAGCCCAAGGAGCGCGGCGAGGAGGCAGGCAAACATCGGACCGAAGAGAAAGGGCAGCGGGAGCGCGAGCAGCTCGAACACGCCCACCCCGGCAAGGGCAATGGCAAAGGTCAGGAAGCGGGCGCGTGTGAACATCGGAACTCTCTGCAAGGGATGCTCTTGCATACTCTTGTATCCAAGTGTATGCAACGTAAAACACATGCAGAGCGACGCGGAGCGAAATGACCAGCCCCTCAGATGCCATGACAGACCTGCCGCAGGGCCAGAGCGCCTATGACCGGCTGCTCGAAGACATCCGCCTCGGCGCGCTTTTGCCAGGGGCGCGGCTGCGCGAGGTCGAATTGGCCGCGCGGCTGGGCATCTCGCGCACGCCGGTGCGCGAAGCGCTGCGGCGGCTGGAGGCCGATGGGCTGGTCGAGCATCCGCCCCGTCAGGGCGCTTGCCTGCGCAAGCTCGGCTATGCCGAAGTGATGGAACTCTACGAGATGCGCGCGGTGCTCGAAGGCACCGCTGCGCGGCTTGCCGCGCGGGCGGCGTCCGAGCTGGAACTGCTTGAACTGTCGGAGATCAACACCGCGATGCGCGGCAGCGATGCGCCCGCCGATGTCGCGCGGCTGAACCGGCAATTCCACAGATCGCTGATCAACGCGGCCAAGAACCGCTACCTGCAACGCGCCATCGGGGCGATGGCGCGGACGCTTCTGATCCTCGGGCCATCGACGCTTTTCGACCCGGCGCGCAGCAGAAGTGCGGCGCAGGAACATGACGCGCTCTTGAGCGCGCTGCATGCGCGCGATGGCATGCAGGCCGAAGCGCTGATGCGCGCACATATCGAGGCCGCGCATCGCATCCGCCTGCGCCAGTTGCGCGATGCGGGCCTGATGGACGGGGCGGAGGCGACAGGGGGGCATGATGGCGCGGTATGATGTCGTGATCGTGGGCGGCGGCAATGCCGCGCTCTGCGCTGCGATCGAGGCCGCAGAGGCCGGCGCGCGGGTGATCATCCTCGAATCCGCGCCCAAACACATGCGCGGCGGCAATTCGCGCCACACGCGCAATTTCCGCTGCATGCATCACGGCCCGCTCTCGGTGCTGACCGACACTTATGACGAGGACGAGTATTTCGACGATCTGCTGCGCGTCACCAAGGGGCAGACGGACCCGGTTCTCGCCCGGCGCGCGATCCGCGACAGCGAAGCCTGCCTGCCATGGATGGAAGCGCATGGCGTGATCTTTCAAGGCTCGCTTTCGGGCACCTTGTCGCTGGACCGCACGAATGCGTTTTTTCTGGGCGGGGGCAAGGCGCTGGTCAATGCTTATTACGCCTGCGCCGAGGATCTCGGCGTCACGATCCGCTACGGGGCCGAAGTGGTGCATGTGGATCTCAGCGAGGGCCGGTTTCACGCGGTCACCCTCGCGGATGGCACGCAGATCGAGGGCCGCGCGGCGGTGCTGGCCTCGGGCGGGTTTCAGGCCGATCTCGACTGGCTCACCCGCGCCTGGGGGCGCGAGGCCGCGAATTTCCTGATCCGGGGCACGCCCTATAACCGGGGCGTGGTGCTGCGCAATCTGCTCGATCAGGGCGCGCAATCAGTGGGCGATCCGACGCAATGCCATTGCGTGGCCATTGACGGGCGCGCGCCGAAATTCGACGGTGGCATCGTCACGCGGCTCGATTGCGTGCCCTATGCTCTGGTCGTGAACCGCGATGCGCAGCGCTTCTATGACGAAGGCGAAGATGTCTGGCCCAAGCGCTACGCCATCTGGGGCCGCCTCGTGGCCGCGCAGCCTGACCAGATCGCCTATGCGATCACCGACCAGAAAGCACAGGGGCTGTTCATGCCCCCTGTCTTCGCGCCCGTGAAGGCCGACACGCTGGCAGGGCTCGCGCAGGCGCTTGGCCTGCCAGCGGCGGCGCTGGAGGCGACCGTCGCGCAATACAACGCCGCGTGCCAGCCCGGCCCCTTCACCCCCGGCGCGCTCGATGGGCTGGCCACTGACGGGCTCGCGCCGCCCAAGACCAACTGGGCGCGCCCGCTCGATACGCCGCCCTATTACGGCTACATGCTGCGCCCCGGTGTGACCTTCACCTATCTGGGGCTGAGAGTTTCCGAACGCGCGCAGGTGCAGGGCGCGCATGGCCCTCTGCCCAATGTCTGGGCAGCGGGCGAAATGATGGCAGGCTCGATCCTCGGCCAAGGGTATCTCGCAGGTTTCGGCATGACCATCGGCACAGTTTTTGGCCGCATCGCAGGACAAGAGGCCGCAACCCATGCTAGATAACACCCCCGATCTCCAGACCGAGGCCGCGCGCCAGTTCCAGATCTGCAATTCCTGCCGCTATTGCGAAGGCTATTGCGATGTCTTCCCGCAGCTGTTCGCGCTGCCCGAGATGACAGCGGGTTCGGCGACCCATCTCGCCAATCTCTGCCACAACTGCCGGGGCTGCTATTATGCCTGCCAATACGCCCCACCGCATGAGTTCGACCTGGACCTGCCCGCTGTGCTGGCGGATCTGCGTCAGGACACGTGGGAGCGCCACGCCCGCCCGCAGGCGCTCGCGCGCCTGTTCCACAGCCACGGTGTCGCGGTCGCGGCCCTGCTGATCGCGAGTTTTGCGCTTGTGTTCTTCGCG
>PXDM01000447.1 GCA_003565055.1 Paracoccaceae bacterium | reverse complement strand
TTTCTTCCGCCGCGGCCTCGGCATCCTCGGAGGCACCTTGACGCATGGCGGTCCAGTCTTCTTCGCCGTAGATCTGGGTCAGCACAGCCTCGGTCAGACCAGAAGGCGGACCGTCAAACACCATGCGACCCGATTGAAGCCCGATGATCCGGTCCGAGAACTGCTGCGCCAGCACAACGTCATGGATGTTGATGATGGCAGGCAAATCCCGCTCGCGGCAAATCTCGACAATCAAGCGCATGATCTGGCGGCTGGTTTTGGGATCGAGGCTTGCAGTCGGCTCGTCAATCAGCAGCAATTCAGGATCCTGCGCCAAGGCCCGCGCGATCCCCACCCGCTGGCGCTGCCCGCCTGACAGCGCATCGGCGCGCTTGTCTGCATGCGCCATCAGTCCGACACGATCCAGCAGGCGATAGGCATCAGCGATATCCTCGCCGGGATAGCGGCGGGTGAAGCTGCGCCAGAAGCCGACATAACCAAGCCGACCGGACAGCACGTTTTCCATCACTGTCAGGCGCTCGACCAGAGCATATTCCTGAAAGATCATCCCGATCCTGCGGCGCGCGCGGCGCAAATCGCCCGTTCGCAGCGCGGCGAGGTTGATGTCATTGAGCCAGACCGCGCCAGAACTTGGCTCGACCAGTCGGTTGATACAGCGAATCAATGTGGATTTTCCGGCCCCTGACGGTCCGATCAGTCCGATGACCTGTCCTTTTGGCGCCTCGAAAGAGACATCCGACAGTGCCTTGTCCCCTGTCTTGTAGGTCTTTGTCAGACCATCGATCCTGAGCATATGAGCATTCCCCGAAAAAGCTGGGCAGGCAGAACCAAAGCTCTGCCTGCCGTAAAGGATTTGGTGCTGAAATCCTCAGTTGCAGGTATAGGTCACGCCCATTGCCGCATCGATCTGGCGGATCACCGACCAGTTTTCCTGGAAAGTGATCGGAATGAATTGGCTCTCGCCCTGCGCGCCAAATTCACGCTCAAGACCTGTGCCTTCCCACTCAAAACTGAAAAACGCGTCGCGGATTTTTTCCTGCAATTCGGGGTGCAGGTTGTAGACCGTGCCATAGCCCGAAGTCGGGAAGGTGTCGGATTTGTAGATCGTCACCAGATCGTCGCGGCTGACGACGCCGCGTGCTTCCATCCGGGTCAGCACCGAATTGGCGATGGCGGCTGCATCATAGTCCTGATTGGCGACACCAAGGATCGAGTTGTCATGGCCGCCCGAGAACGCGGGGGTGTAGTTCTCGTCCACAACCAGACCGAACTCGGATTCCAGCAGAGCCTGCGGCGCCTTGAAGCCTGAATTCGAGGTTTCCGAAGTGAAGGCAAGCTGACGCCCGTCCAGATCGGCAAGTGTCTCGATGCCCGATCCGGGATAGGTGATGATCTCCATCTCATAGCCGAAAGAGCCATCCTCGGCCGCCATCATAGCGAAGGGACGAAAACCTGCACAAGCGACCGCAATCGGGTTGCCGCCAGTGTTCACGGCGGCAATATGCAACCGACCCGCACGCATCGCTTCAAGCTGCGCAGCATTGGACTGGACCGGGAAAAACTGCACGGGCTTGCCTGTCGCGTCCGACAGATGGTCGATGAATTCGGCCCATACATCCTCATAGACAGCAGGGTCCTCGACCGGCGTGTACGCAAATACCAAAACCGGCGGATCGACCCACTCACTCGGGTCATTAGGGATATCCGCGATCAGGTCGCCGTCATTGTCGGTAAAGCGCGGATCAAGCTGGAATGCGCCAGCAGGCAGCGCAAGGGTGATGCTGAGCGCCACGGTCGAAAGAAGCCTTGCAGTCATGTCGTTTCCCCTTGGAAGTTGATCTTGAGGGGTGCCTACGATGTCGATGTAACATCCAGATTACGGTTACGTGAAAATTCTATGACGACGCATGGTCGGCAAATGGAACTCTGGCATCGGAGGCAGCGCGCTTTCAGCTCAGCTTGTTGTCGACTTGTAGGATGCCAAACTCAGTCAATCGATGGCACCAGGTTGACTAAAGGCGCTTTCTGCAGCCTGGCTGAGCGGCAGCCTTAGGTAAACCCGGTCCGTGACAAAACAGTTCGCAATGGGCCAGGGCACGTTGATTCTGCCATCACCTTCGCAATGATCGGACAGCCGACTGTCGCCCTGCGGCATTGCACTTGCACCCTATCTCCCAAGCTTGGCATTTAAGTGCGTTTCCATAACCCATAGGCAGCGCAGAGTTTTTGAAACGCGTGCCTCCAACCTGGGAAATGAGAGCCAGAGCGCGTCAAACTGCTGTAACAAAAATATGTCATTGCCTCTCCGAGTTGGAGCTTTGCAATGTCACTCAATCTGAATGATCTGAGGCTATTTTTTGAAATCGTCGAAAACCGCGGTATCTTACGCGCGGCGCGCGCGCTTGGGCTGCCTAAATCGACCATCAGTCGGCGTCTTTCGGGTCTTGAAGAACAACTCAAGTCCCGTCTTGTGCATCGTTCAGGCGATGTCTTCGCGTTAACGGCTGCGGGTGAGTTGACCTATGCTCTTGCTCGCCGAGTGGTCGAGGCAGCGAGGCAGGCCGAAGAGCAGCTGCTGTCTGCTCATCGGCAAGTAGCGGGTCAGGTCGTGGTTTCCGTCTCGCCCATGCTCGCCGCAGATGCTGCAGAAGCCATAGCCCTTCTGATTTGTGCCCACCCCGGACTTGCCGTGCATCTTGAGATTACCGAACGGCTACCTGAGGCGTCTGGTGATGGGCCAGATCTGTACCTTCGTGCCCATTGCGGGGCGTTGCGCGACAGTACGCTAATTCAGCGGCGCGTCTGTCGAACGCCGCTTGTTCTCGTAGCCTCTCCGGGCACGCATCTTTCAGATCCTGATGAAATCCTCACTCATGGCTTTTTGGCCTTCGGGGCCGAAGCGGGACTGACCGACTGGACTTTGCGTAGAGAAGAGCGGAGCGATTTCATTCTTAATTCGCGTCCGCGGGTCACGAGCACAGATGTCACTGCCTTGCTGGCGCTCGCCGAGGCACAAGCGGGCGTGCTTCTCATCCCGGAAGCTGCGGCGCGCGCTGCGCTGGCCGAGGGGCGTTTGACACATGTCTTGCCGCAATGGCAGGGCGAGGCTGTAGCGGTCACACTGCTATCGCCACCGCGCCATGCGATGAATCTTGGGCTGCGCCGTACGGCCGATACCATCGCCGCTGTCGTGAAGGCGCGTATTCTCGGGGTTCCAATCGCGGAAGGGGTGGTTCCGGAATTGCGCACAGAGGCTGTTACAAAGCTGTCGCGCCGCCCCGGTAGCGATGAGATGCGCCCCAGTCTGGCGCGTCCTGCAACCGACAATGAAGGTGACCCCGCCATGACCCCGATCCAGAAACTCATTGGCTCTGCCGCCCTTGGTGCTGCAGCCAGCCTTGCCTCTCCCTCCCTTGCACAGGATGCAACCGGTCCACTGGTGCTCTACACCAACGATTTTGAAGGTGTGATCACCGAACGCTTCGAGTCCGATACAGGCCGAGAGATTGATGTCGTGCAGATGTCCGGAGGCGAATTGCTGGCCCGCATCGCCGCTGAGAGTGCCAATCCGCAATGGGATGTGCTGATCTTCAATGGCTCATATACGTTTGAGATGCTCGACCGGCAGGGGCAGTTGATGCGAGATGTCGCACCGGCCAATCTCGAAAATCTCAACGAGATCGGCCGCAGCTATCTGGCCGAGAACGGGTCGTGGTTCCCGATCGGCTTGGCGGCGTCATGTGTGATGCTTTATCGCACAGATTTGGTCGAGACGCCGCCCACACAATTCGCCGATCTTGCCGATCCTCGCTTCGAAGGAATGTTCGGCATGGCTGATCCGGCCGTGGCGGCACCCGCCTATCCCTGTGTCGCGGCCTTTTTCGAGATGATGGGCGAAGACGCGGCCAAGGAGATGTTCACCAGTTTCTTTGACAATGGTATGAGGGTCTTCCGCACAAATGGGCCGACCGGGCGTGCTTTGGCATCAGGAGAAATCTCGCTTGCTTTGATCACCTCGCAGGTGGCCTATACTGTGCTGGCAGATGGTGACGTGCCAGTAAATGTGGTCTGGCCCGAGACGGGCGCGCCGGGCGTGGTTCGCGGCACGGCAATTTCTGCGGCAACCGCCCGGCCAGAGGCCGCACAGGCTTTCGTCGAATGGCTGCTGGAACCTGCGACACAAAGCTTTCTGGCGGCTTCTGTGCCAACTGATGGCAAATTCGAACCCACTGTGACCGGCGCAGAGCGCCGTGCCGATGGCCCGCCCGAGGGTTCGCGTTTCATCGTTGCCTCAGACGCCTTTGCTGTCG
>PXDM01000278.1 GCA_003565055.1 Paracoccaceae bacterium | reverse complement strand
GGGGCGACCTTCATGCCCTTGACAGCGTCGCGCCCGATGGGGGGGAAATTGACATTATAGAACAGCCGGTAATCGCCCTGATCCCAGATCCCGCGCTTCAGCAGCGTCTCGACGACGGCCTGACCATGCCCGATGGCCGCATCGAACAGAGAGGGCAGGTCTTCGCTGAGCGGCCCCATATATTGCGAGAGCGCAATCGCAGGCAGCCCCTGCAGCGCGGCCTCCATTGCGCCGCCGACCGTGCCGGAATAGAGCGCGTTTTCGGCAGAGTTGTTGCCACGATTGACACCTGAGAGCACCAGATCCGGCCGCGCGCCCTGCAACACATCATAGAGCCCCGCCAGCACGCAATCGGCCGGCGAGCCTTCGGCAGCGTAGCGCTGCGGCCCCAGTTTGGCGATCATCGTGGGATGGGTGTAGCTGATGCAATGGCCGACGCCCGATTGCTCAAAGGCCGGGGCCACGACCCAGACTTCGCCCTCGGGCCCGGCGACGGCACGCGCGATCTGTTCCAGAACCTCCAGCCCAGGCGCGTTGATCCCATCATCATTGGTTACCAGAATGCGCATACTGCCCCCTTTGCCCCTTCGCCTTGCTTAGAACAGCGCTATGGGGCGGGCAAGGGGCTCAGCGCGTATAGTTCGGCGTCGCTGGCAGATTGGGCGAGGCAAGGCGCGCATCCGCCTGTCTGTCGCGCACGGATGCGTGGATCGCTTCGGTGTCCCCGACCTGGCGTCGCCGCCAGAGCGGCAGATACAGCCCGGTTGGAAAGAGCGTGCCGGGCCGCAGCCGTGGGATCAGCCCCGTCAGCCGCCAAAAGAAATTGAGCGAGTCCTGCGCAATGGCCTTGGGGTCAGGCGCGACATAGTGCGGATGCGGCCTGTCGCCCAAGCGCCCTAGGACCACGCGGTTCACCGTGGTCTCGCGGTAATGCACACCAAGCGCGCGGGTCTCGTCAATCATCCATTCGAGCGCGATCTTGCCAAGCGCAGATTTCTTCTCGGGATAGCCCCCGCCCACATCTGCATGCACCCCGGCGAACCAGAGTTCGCGCAGGTCTTGCGGCACCGGCGCGATGCGTTTGAAGCGGCTGCCGTAACAGAGCTGGCCTGCGGGCCAGCGCAGCGGCTGATACAGCGCCCGGCGCTCATCGAGCGCGATCGCATGGCGCACGGCCGCGACCGAAGGATTGCGGCTGGTATTGGCATGGGCGCGCAAGCGCGGCCCATTCTGCCCCCATTCAAAGACCGAACTGACCGTATCGAAGAGCCCCAGACACGCGACCGGGACGATCTGCGGGCGCAACGTCCTGCGCCAGAGGTCCATTTCCGCCCAGTCGCCCGGCGCATCCGGGGTTTCCGCCACGCCCTTGTAGGCGCGATATGCCTGATCGAGCAGGTTGAGATGGCGCGTTTCCATCAGCCCGAGTGCATTGAGAAACCCCGCCAGCACGCGCGCCGTATAAGCCCCACGCGAAAACCCGAACAGGATCACGCGGTCGCGCGGCTGCACCCGCACCCCGTCGCGCGTGCCATCATCGTATGTGTCGACGAGGAAGCGATAGGCTTCCTTCACATTCGCATCGAGCCCCCAACCCGTGGCACGGTCGAACGCTTCGCGCAGCCGGGCGCGCCAGTAGAACAGCGAGCCTTCGCCGCCGAATGTGCCGACGCCGGGGCTGTACCAGACAAGCTGGCGCTCCGACTTTTCAAGACAGCCATAGAGCCGCAGGATATTGCTGCGGTTCTTTCGCACTGTGTTCGCTGTGCCATCGAAGAGCAGAATGATGGTTTTTGTCATTGATGGACTCCCGCGCGCGACCGCAGGCTAGCGTAAAACGAGGCTTGCGTCACGCGCAGGCTGGGCCTAGAGGGGGCGCTGATGCGGAAGGTCGGATGACCGCGTGCCCCGGCGAGGGGCGCGAGGAAAGTCCGGGCTCCATGAGGCAAGGGTGCCGGGTAACGCCCGGCTGGGGTAACCCAAGGGAAAGCGCCACAGAAAACAGACCGCCATGCACGCATGGCAAGGGTGAAACGGTGGGGTAAGAGCCCACCGCGGGACGGGCAACCGGACCGGCATGGCAAGCCCCACCCGGAGCAATGCCGAATAGGGACTTCGCGCGGGTGCTGATCCGGCTGTCAAGGCACGGATATCCCCGCAAGGCCGCCTCAGCCTGAAGTCCGGGTTGGCAGCTAGACCCTGCGCGCGAGGGCAGGGCCAGATGAATGGTCATCTCTGACTGTGCTTCGGCGCGGTCAGGACAGAACCCGGCTTACAGACCTTCCGCATCCTTCGCATTTCAGCATTTGTTAAAGTAAACATGCGATCCGTGGGGTCTGTCAGCACAAACCGCGACCCTATGCGCCCTTTTTCGCCCTCTTATATCTCCCCGGCTGCCGAAGCCTATGCGCCGCAGATGCGATATCATCTCAGCCCGAGCACTTTCCTAGGCTTTGCGCGCGGGATCGAGACCGCGTTGATTGCGTCCTGTTTGCTGTTTGCCTGGGGGCTTGCGGGGTTTCACCATATGCCGATCCTCTCGGGCGGGCTCTGGCTGGTGGCGGCGGCCGTCTTGAGCATGGGCTGGCATGTCCTGACGCGGCCCGATGCCCAGCACCTCCTAGGCGGCTTTGGCACCTGCAAACGTCATGCTCGGCAGGGCCTGCGCCTCTGGCTCATCATCCTGCCATTGCTTCTCGGCCCTATTCACGCGGCGCTGGGGCCAGAAGCCACTGGACACGCCGCGATGGGTCTCTTGCCTGCTGCATGTACGACAGTGATTTGGCGCTATCTGGTCGCGACGCGGGTGCCGGGTCTGATCAAACGCGGCTTCATCAGCCAACGCATCATCGTCGCGGGCGGCGGACGCGAGGCGCATGACACGCTCGTGAAACTCGCTCAATTGCGACGGCAAGGCGTGCATGTTCTGGGCCTGTTCGATGACCGCGAGACGGCGCGGTCACCGCAAGTGCAAAACGGGGTGGCGAAACTTGGACGAGTCGCGGATATCCCGGCCTTTCTGCAACGCAGCCCTTTTGATCTGATCATCGTCACCATGCCGCCCACGGCGGAAAAACGCATCAGCCAGATGCTGTCGGTGCTGTGGGAACTGCCCGTCGATATCCGCCTTGCCCCGGTGCAGGCCGGGCTGGTTTTCCGCCCCCGGACCTATAGCTGGCTCGGCGATGTGGCGCTGCTGGACCTCTTCGACCGCCCCTTGCGCGCCCATGATGCTCTGCTCAAACGGGGCTTTGATCTGCTCGGGGCCGCTATGATCCTGCTCCCGCTGGCCCCGATCATGGCGCTCATCGCGCTCGCCATCAAGCTCGACAGCGTGGGCCCGGTGTTCTTTCGACAGAAGCGCGAGGGTTATGCCGCACGCGCCTTCAATGTCTGGAAATTCCGCACGCTCCATGCGGATCAGACCGATGCCGAGGCGCGCGTCCCGGTGACCGAGGGTGACAGCCGCGTCACCCGCATCGGGCGCTGGCTCCGCGCCAGCTCACTCGACGAATTGCCGCAGCTTTTCAATGTGCTGGACGGCTCGATGTCGCTGGTCGGGCCGCGCCCGCATGCGGTCGGCGCGCGCAGTTTCGAGATCGCCTTCGCGAGTGTCGTGCGCAGCTACGGTGCGCGTCACCGCGTGAAGCCGGGCATCACGGGCTGGGCGCAGGTCAACGGGCTGCGTGGCCCGGTCCAGACGCCCGAGGATATCCGTCGCCGCGTGGCGCTCGATCTGGAATATATCGACCGTTGGTCCATCGCCTTCGACCTGCGCATCCTCGCGCTGACCCTGCCGACCGTCCTGCAGGGCAAAAACGCCGTCTGAGCGCGGATTTTCAGCGCGGGGCGGTTGACAAGCGGGCGCATCCGCGTAGAAGGCGGCATCGGAATTAACGCGTATCGGGCGTGCCTCAGCGCTGCCCGGTTCAGGAGAGAGCAACATGGCCAAGCCAACCACCATCAAGATCCGTCTGAACTCGACCGCGGGGACCGGGCATTTCTACGTCACCAAGAAGAACGCCCGCACCATGACCGAGAAATTCTCGATCCGGAAATATGACCCCGTTGTGCGCAAGCATGTCGAATACAAGGAAGGCAAGATCAAGTAATCTTGCCCGATCACGACTGACTGAAAGCCGCCTCCCTCGGGACGCGGCTTTTTTCGTGGCCGGGGGTGGGTGTGGGGTTGCGCCGCTTCGTGCCGTAACCCCTCAATGACCCGACCCGCATGCAGATATGAGGGCAGCGCCTGCCTGGGCGGGCGCTTTTGCGTGCGGGAGCCACTGGCGTGACGATTGAATGATTCATTGCGTTGCAACCTGTT
>PXDM01000292.1 GCA_003565055.1 Paracoccaceae bacterium | reverse complement strand
TCAGCGTGCGCGTTCCGAACGAGCCCTGGGTGGTGACAAAGATCTCGGCAAAGATCGCCAGCAGGAAAATTGTCTGGATCAGGATCACAATGGTGATTGCCCGCGCCAGATGCGGCAGCACGATATGCCAGAAACGCGACAAGGCAGATCCCCCGTCCATTTCGGCGGCTTCCAGTTGTTCGCTGTCGAGCGACTGGATTGCCGTCAGCAGGATCAGCGTCGCAAAGGGCAGCCATTGCCAGGATACGATCAGAATGATCGACGCCATCGACGCATCTGACAGCCAGATGATCGGATCAGCCCCGAAAAACCGCCACAGATGCGACAAAAGCCCGTTATTGGGGTCCATGAACATGTTCTTCCAGACCAGACCCGACACGGTTGGCATCACGAAGAACGGCGCGATGACCAGAATGCGGACAACCCCCTGCCCCCACATCGGCTGATCGAGCAGGATTGCGAGCAGGATGCCCAGGATCACCGTGATCAGAAGCACCCCGCCAACGATGAACAGCGTCGCCTGAACGGAGGGCCAGAAGGCGCTGGAGGTCACAAAGCGGACGTAATTCTCGAAGCCGATCCAACCCTGGAACCCGCCGCGCAGGGGCAGGTAGCGCTGGAAAGAGAAGATCAGCGTCATCGTGAGCGGCACCAGCATCCATCCCAGAAGCAGGATGACAGCCGGGGCGAGCATCAAACGGGCAGCACTGCGCGAAGCCTTCGTGGCCATGGCACTGTCCTTTCACCAAGGTGAGTTCGGGCGCGAAACGGGCAAGGGTCAGAAATGACAGGGGCGGCTTACTCCGCCGCCCCGATCAGTGCCGCGCGTGCTTAGTAGCCTGCGGCTTCCATCTAATCGGTGACGAGCGCTTGCGCACGGGCCAGCGCCTGTTCCGGGGTCAGTTGCCCGGCCACCATCGCCGAGAATTCCTGCCCGGCAGACGTGCCGATCCCGGCCCATTCGGGGATCGCGACATACTGGATGCCGACATAGGGCACCGGATCCACAGTGGGATTGTTCGGGTCAGCCGCATTGATGGATTGCAGCGTCATTTCCGCGAAGGGCACCTCGGCATAAGACGGGTTCTCATAGAGCGAGGTGCGGCTGCCCGGAGGCACATTCGCCCAGCCTTCACGCTCAGCCACCAGTTCCAGATACTCTTTCGAGGTCGCCCAGTTGATGAACTCCATCGCCGCCGCTTCCTGCTGTGTGCCTGCCGGAATGGCCAGAGCCCAGGCCCAGAGCCAGTTGGCGCGCTTCTCCATCCCGTCCTTGTTGGGCGCAAGCGCGAAGCCGACATGATCGGCAACGGTGGAATCATTGGGGTTGGTCACGAAGCTCGCTGCCACGGTCGCATCCAGCCACATGCCGCAACGGCCCTGCTGGAACAGCGTCAGGTTTTCGTTGAAGCCGTTATTCGCAGCGCCCGGAGGTCCGTAATTCTGCAACAGATCATTGTAGAAAGTCACTGCTTCCAGCCATTCGGGGCTGTCGAGCTGTGCGTTCCAGTCCTCATCGAACCAGCGCGCGCCGAAGGAATTGGCGACCGTGGTGATGAAGGCCATGTTTTCGCCCCAGCCCGCCCGGCCACGCATGCAGATGCCGTTGATATTGTTGTCGCGGTCGGTCATTGCCGCGGCAGCAGTGGCGATATCATCCCAGGTCGGCGCGTCAGGCATTTCCAGCCCGGCCGCTTCCATCAGATCGGTGCGATACATCACCATGGAGCTTTCGCCGTAGAAAGGCGCAGCATAGAGCGAATCCTCGAAGGACAGCCCGGCGCGCATCGCAGGCAGGATATCGTCGATGTCATAGCTTTCGGGCAGATCATCGAGCGAGACCAGCCAACCGCGTTCGGCCCAGATCGGGGTTTCATACATCCCGATGGTCATGACATCGAACTGCCCGCCACGGGTCGCGATATCCTGCGTCACGCGCTGGCGCAGGATGTTCTCCTCAAGGATGACCCATTCGAGCGCGATGCCTGTCGCATCGGTGAATTCGCTGCTCAGCGACTGCATGCGGATCATGTCGCCGTTGTTCACTGTTGCGATCGTGAGCGTATCGGCGGATGCGCCAGCCGCAGAGACCAATCCCAGCGCTGTCGCCGCACAAAGTGCGTGTCTCAAATTCATCTCATCTCCTCCCTGATCTGGATGAGACTCGACTTTAGCGAAAATACTTATCGCGCGTCAACTAAAAATTTATCGCGCGTTAAGTTACGCTGAGCTGCGCAGGACCAGCTTGGCCGGAAACAACGTCTCGATGCGCGCCTCGTCGCTCCCCTCGCGCTCGATGAGCTTGTCGAGCATGGCAAATGCATGACTCGCGACCGCATCGTAATCATGCGCCGCTGTGGTCAGTGACGGGCAGGTGAATCGTGAGAACGGGTGGTCGTCATGGGCCGCAACCCGCAGGTCGCAACCTTCCTCGCGCCCAACCCGCAATCCGCGCGCATAGCAGGCCGACAAGAGCCCGATCCCAAGCCGGTCATTGCTGCACAGCACCGTATTGGTCGCAAACCCACCAGCATCGAGGATCTCATCCGCCCCTGCGCGCCCGATTTCCTCGAAAGCCCAGCCAGTGCCCTCGACACTGTAGATGCGCGGCTCGAATCCGAGGCGCTCCATCATCGTGAGATAGGCCGCGCGGCGTTTGCGCGCGTTGGGATTGGCCGGGGTGCGCATCTCGAAGAAACAGGGCGGCTCGCCAGTGCGGGTCAGATAATCGACCGTCTGCGAGACGAAACTGAAATTGTCCGAGCCAAAAAACGCAGCCCCCACACCCTCCATATTGCTGTCGAAAAGCACTGTCGGGACATCCTTGCAGAATTGCTCGAGCGCTGCCCGGTCAGAGATGCGGCCCAGCGGCGCCAGCAGCACCCCGGCGGGCTTGAGAAGCCGCAAGCCTTCGAGCACTTCGACTTCCAGCCCCGCCTGCCCATGCGCACTGTACAGCGCCGGGCGCAGCCCCGCATCAATGCAGCGCCGCTCAAGCTGGCGGGCGATTTCGGCGAAGAAGGGATCGGCGAGATAGGGCACGACGATGCCCACGATCTTGGTCAGTTTGCGGTTCTGATTGACCGCGAAGATATTGGGCCGGTAATCGTATTGCTCCAGCGCTGTTTCAATGCGCTGTCGCGTCGAAGAGCGCACACTGCCCGGATCCTGAAAATACTTGGAGACCGTAGGCCGGGAGATGCCGATCAGCCCGGCGAATTCCTCCATATTGCGTATCTTCGGGTTCGGCATGCGCGCGCACTCAACAACGATCAATCACCGCGCCCGAGGGCGCGTCTTCTCTGATCATAATCTTATCGCGCGCAAAGTTTCAATTGGCAAGATTGCGCGAGAGCCGCGCGGCGGCGGGCGGAACTGACTGATGGGACATGGTGCCGGCTGAGGGACTCGAACCCCCGACCTTCGGTTTACAAAACCACTGCTCTACCAACTGAGCTAAGCCGGCGCTGTTTGCGTCATAAAGAGAAATGCGCGCCATCTCAACACAGGAATGACCATTGGTCGCAGTCATCCAGATTTTTTTCATGATAATGCGAGCATGGTCAAACTATGGTCGGAATCAGAGCAAAAGCGCGACATAATATCGTGGAACTGTCTGCCAAAAGAAAAAGGGCACGAGCATCATGGAAATAGCATTGCACCTCGGTGCACATCTGACCGACGATAACCAACTCAGGAAATGTCTGCAGACAAATGCCGATATGCTGCGCAGCGATGGCGTGATCGTTCCCCCCGCGCGTCAATATCTCGACGTGATCAAGGACGCCGCGAATCAGATCGCCTCGGGGGAGGATGGCTCTGACGCCTTTCGCCAGCTTTGCGAGGCCATTGACGCGCCGCCCGATGCCAAGCGGCTGGTCTTTTCGGGGCCAAGCCTGCTCGCGCGTCTGCCCGACACGCTCGATGACGCCCGGCTCTACCCCAAGGCCGCGCAGCGGATCGCAGCCCTGCGCACGCTGTTTGCGGGCCAGCAGGTCGAGATCTTCTTCGCCATCCGCAACCCCGCATCCTTTGTCCCCGCCTTCCTGTCATCGGAGCGCATCCAGCAGAAAGGCATCGCAGCGGCGCAGATCGCAGCGGAAGAGCTGCGCTGGTCGATGCTTCTGCGCGAAATGACCGAAATCTGGCCCGAGGCGAAAGTGACTGTCTGGTGTGACGAGGATACGCCTTTCATCTGGCACCAGTTGTTGCGCCGGATCTCCGGCCATAGCGCGGATACTGATTTCGCAGGCAGTTTCGACTGGTTCGATACCGTCATGGTCGATGGGGCCGCCGAAAAGCTCGCACAGTATTTCCGCGAGGCCCCGCCT
>PXDM01000079.1 GCA_003565055.1 Paracoccaceae bacterium | reverse complement strand
TCTCAGAGGAGATGAGCGTATGAACATGCATGCCACCACCCATGACGAGCTGCATGCCGAAATGGCCGAGCGCTTCGACACCGACGCCATGGCGCAGGAATCGACCCTGCTAAACCCGCGTTTCTACACCACCGATTTCGACGAGCTGGACCGCATCGACGTGACGCCAGTGCGTGCCGAGTGGGACAAGCTGATCGGGCAGATGAAAGCGGACCCCAACAAGGGCCATTTCAAGAAAAATGCCGATTGGGACAAGGTTGACTGGGACAATATGGAGCCCCGGCTCAAGCGTGAATTCATCGACTTTCTGGTGTCTTCCTGCACGGCGGAATTCTCGGGCTGCGTGCTCTACAAGGAGATGAAGCGCCGCGGAAAGAACCCCGACATTTGCGAGCTGTTCAACTACATGGCGCGTGACGAGGCGCGGCATGCAGGCTTCATCAATGACGCGCTGCGCGAAGCGGGTGTCGCGGTCAATCTGGGCTTTCTGACCAAGGCCAAGAAATACACCTATTTCCGGCCGAAATTCATCTATTACGCCACTTACCTGTCCGAAAAGATCGGCTACGCGCGCTATATCACGATCTACCGCCATCTGGAGGCGAATCCCGACAAGCGCTTCCACCCGATCTTCAAATGGTTCCGCGAATGGTGCAACGATGAGTTCAGCCATGGCGAGGCCTTTGCGCTTCTGATGCGCACGGATCCCAAGCTGACCGAGAGCTTCGCCAACAAGCTCTGGATCCGCTTCTTCCTCACGGCGGTCTATTCGACGATGTATGTGCGCGACCATGCGCGGCCCGCCTTCCATGAGGCTTTGGGCGTCGATATCGACTGGTATGATCAGGAAGTGTTCCGCAAAACCTCCGAGATCGCGAAACAGGTCTTCCCGATGGAGCTTGATATCGACCATCCGCGCTGGATGCCGAACCTCAAGCGCATGGAGCGCGCCTTCCGCAAGATGGAAGCGGCGGAGAAACAGGGCGGGCTTGGCGGCAGGCTCGCGAAGCTCGGCGCAATGGGCTCGGCGGCGATGGCCTTTGCATCGCTTTACACGATCCCTGTGAAGAAGAGCACACCGCCTGTCTCGGTGCGTCTGGAACCGGCTTATTGAGCCTCAATGGGTGCGTGCTCTGCACGCACCTTCCTCAACCTCGGGAGTGAGTGCCTATGTTTGAAACCCCATGGATCGCCGCACTGGCTGCGCTGTTTCTGTGGTGGTTTGCCACGGGCATCCTCTTGTGGCGCGTCCACCGCGCCGACAAGGGCGGGCCGGACGAGCATAACTGGTCCGTCCTGATCTCGCTCCCGCTGCTCGCGGCTGGCGCGCTCGGCGTCAATGCGACGCTCGCAGATCCTAGCCCGCAAGGCGTCTGGCTGGCCTTCCTGTCGGCGCTCGCCCTCTGGGGTTGGGTCGAACTCGCGTTCCTCTCCGGTGTCGTCACAGGCCCCAACCAAAGCCCCTGCCCCGGCCATCTGCGCGGCACCGCGCGCTTCTGGTCGGCCTTCCGCACTGTCGCCTGGCATGAGTTGCTGCTCGCCTCGATCCTCGCGGTGCTGATCGCAGCCTCGATCGGCGCAGAAAACGCCTTCGCGCTCTGGACGTTCCTTGTCCTGTTCGTCGCGCGCATATCGGCCAAGCTGAACCTGTTTCTCGGCGTGCCGCGCATCAATACCGATTTCCTGCCCAAACCGCTCGCGCATCTGTCGAGCTATTTCCGCCAGGGCCCTGTCAGCGGCTTTTTCCCGCTCTCGGTCACGCTCATCGCGCTGGCGGTGGGCTGCTTTCTCGAACGGCTCTGGCGCGCGCATCAAGCGCTCGATCAGGGCGCCATCATCGGCTTCACGCTGCTTTCCATGCTCTCTGCACTCGCGCTTCTGGAACATTGGTTCATGGTCTGGCGCGTGCGTGATGACAAACTCTGGCGCTGGATGATCCCGGCGCCGGCCCAAAAACAACCAAAAACATGACCGAGGGGATCCCAATGGACTTTGACAAACACTTCACCACGGCACTGGACACCCTCAGGAACGAAGGCAATTATCGCATCTTTGCCGAGGTCGAACGCCAATGCGGAGCCTTCCCCAAAGTCAAACATTTCAACGGCCCCGAGGTCCAGGAAGTCACGGTCTGGTGCTCGAATGACTATCTCGGGATGGGCCATCAGGCCGATGTGATCCAGACCATGGTCGAGGCCGTGCAAAGCTGCGGCACGGGCGCGGGCGGCACGCGCAACATCTCGGGCAACAACCACATGCACCGGCTGCTCGAAGAGGAACTGGCCGATCTGCATGGCAAGGAAGCAGCACTTCTCTTCACCTCCGGCTATGTGTCGAACTGGGCCGCACTTTCCACACTGGGCGCGAAGATCCCCAATGCTGTGATCCTCTCGGATGAGAAGAACCATGCCTCCATGATCGAAGGCATCCGCCATTCGCGCGCCGACAAGGTGCTGTGGAAGCACAATGACTGGCGCGATCTGGACCGCAAGCTGAAAGCCGTGGGCGACCGGCCCAAGATCGTGGCCTTTGAATCCGTCTACTCGATGGATGGCGATATCTGCCCCATGCGCGAGATCGTCGAGGTGGCCGAGGCCCATGGCGCGCTCACTTATCTCGATGAAGTCCATGCCGTGGGCATGTATGGCGCACGGGGGGGCGGCATTTCCGAAGAACGCGGGCTTGCGCATCGCATCTCGCTGATCGAAGGCACACTCGGCAAGGCTTACGGGGTCATGGGCGGTTATATCACCGGCTCCGAGGCGCTATGCGATTTCGTTCGTTCCTTCGCCAGCGGCTTCATCTTCACCACGGCCCTGCCGCCCGCGATTGCTGCGGCGGCGACAGCCTCAATCCGGCACCTCAAGAGCTCCGATACCGAGCGCATGGCCCAGCGCGACCGTGTGGCGCGTCTGCGCGCGCGGCTCGATGCGCAAGGCATCCCGCATCTGGCCAATGACAGCCATATCATCCCGGTGATGATCGGCGATCCGGTCAAGTGCAAGATGATCTCCGACATCCTGATGCGCGACTGGGGCATCTATGTGCAGCCCATCAACTACCCCACTGTCCCCAAGGGCACCGAACGGCTGCGCATCACGCCCGGCCCGCTGCATTCCGATGCCGATATCGACCATCTCGTGAACGCACTCACCGCGCTCTGGACGCAATGTGCCATTGCCCATGCGGTCGCGTGAACGGCACTTGACTAACGACCAAACCCGCACATCTTTACGGTTCCAGATATAACAGGGAGGCAAAAAATGCCACAGACGACACGCGTGATCCTAGGGGCCTTTGCGCTCAGCATGGCTGGTTTTGCCGCGCAGGCAGGCGATATCGAAGCCGGTGCTGCCGCTTTCGCAAGCCAGTGCCAGAACTGCCATAACGTGACCGATAGCGACGGCGAAGTGCTCGCCGGGCGGCCGAATGTGCGCACAGGTCCGAACCTTTATGGTGTGTTCGGTCGTCAGGCCGGAACCTATGACGGGTTCCGCTACGGCGCGTCGCTGGTCGAAGCTGGCGAGGCTGGGCTGGAATGGACACCCGACAACATGACCCCCTATCTGCTCGACCCGGTGAGTTTCCTGCGCGAAACGCTCGACAACAACCGCGCGCGCAGCCAGATGTCCTTCCGCGTGCGCGACGAAGGCACTGCGGCCGACATCATCGCCTTCCTGACCCAATTCAGCGATGTGGCCGAAGATGAGGACGCGGAGGCCGCAGCCGAAGGCTGAAGTGCGCCCGGCTGGGATGATCGCGACACCCTGTGCCCGGCGGCGCAGGGTGTTTTTTGTCCCAGGCCGCGCGCCTTGACCTCAACCAGCGTTGGGCCATGTTACGCGAATGTTCATTCTCAGCCCGGATACCGTGCGCAATACCGACGCGCTCCGCATCAAATGGGTGCCGCGCCGTTATCTGGAACGCACCACGCTCTGGCCGAAGGGCGGCGGCTGGCGGCTTCTGGCCCGGATGATCTTTGAGACAGAGGTCTTGCGCTACGCGCTGGTGCTCGCCCCCTTCGTGATCGCGGCCCTTATCTGGCAGGACAAGGCGATCATCATCGCGCAAGCCCCGGTTCTGATGCTGGTCGCCGTGCATCTCTTTGAGGCGAAATTCATGCGCGTGCCGCGGGACAAACGCGCAGCGCTGGTCTCGGGTGATGCCGCCGATGCGGGGCTGGATCTTCTGCGCCAGCGCGCGCGCACGATCCTGAGCCGGATCGCGGCGGGGCGTGGATTGCGGCAAGGGCGGCTGCATCTGGTGATCGAGCAATCCGAGCTGATGCGCGCGCCCCCCTACACGCTGGTCTCGGTCCAAAGCGACGAGGGGCCTGAACTGTTAGCGCTCGATGCGTCC
>PXDM01000240.1 GCA_003565055.1 Paracoccaceae bacterium | reverse complement strand
TTCAATTGCAAACCAGACCTTCCCCGCGGGGAAGGTCAGCCCAGATCGCTGAGCAGGCGCGCCAGCGCGGCCTCGAGCCTGCGGCGGTCGAGCGCCGAGAAATCGCGCGCCAGCTTGATCTCCAGCCGTCCATTGGCGGCGGTGCATTTGGCCGCCCCCTGCGGCGTCGACACCTGAAAGGTCGTCTTGGCCCGCGATGCAGGCCGGCCCGGCTTTGCCCCCTGCCCGGCCGCGCGCGCCCCCTGCCCTTCCACACGCTCGTCGAACGCGACGGCCTTGCGCAGCACATCCAGCTCATCGACGACCGAGCGGTTGTCCCAATCCTCGAGCGCGGTGCGGATCTGCGGGACAAGATCCGTGCGCTCTTCAAGCTGGGCGGCCAGCTTCAACCCCAGCGCGCGCGGGATATGCTGCGGGAAGCGCAGGTGATCGCCAAGCCGGTCCATCACGCGGATGAACTGGCGCACATAGCTGCGCTTCTGGTAGCCGGCCGATTTGAACAGCACGGCCACGGCGCGGTCGGGGTCGTTTTCCTCGATGCCGGGGTCGCGCACATAGTTCAGCGCAAGCATCGCCATCTCGGCAAAGGAGATGTCCTTGCGCACGAGGTTCTCATCGACCATGCGCCGGTAGAGCGCCTGCAGATCTTCCCCGCGGGGAAGGATTCCGGCCGGGATCCGGCGCCAGCTTTCATCGCCGGTCTCTTCCAGAAGCTGGCGATAGGCCGCAAGCCGGCGGAACCCCTGCACCAGCTCAAACCGCCCATCCTCCCGCGCCTCGACCCGGATCGGGTTCGACAGGCCCAGATCGCGGATCGAGGCGACGAGTTCCGCCAGTTCCAGATCATCGCCGGGCTTGCGGTCGCGCACCAGCTTGCGGCACTCGACCGCATCGAGATCGACCAGATCCACGATCAGGCCCAGCTTCTTCATGCGCACATGCTCGGCTGCAAGCGCGTCATTCTCGGCGCGGATCTGATCCTCGAGCACGCGGCGATTGCGCAGCGCATCGGCATTCTCGGAGATCGCGGCGGCCATGGGCGAGCGGCGGGGGGCGGCCGCGCTGTCCGCCTCGCCCTCGGGGTCCTGGCCCTCGACCTTCCCCGCGGGGAAGGTTTCTTCGCCGTCGGGCAGCTCAATATCGAAGACGCGGCGCTTTTTCATCTCTCATCCTCCACCTTGTCCCAGGCCGCCAGAAAGCAGTCCTTGAATTCGCCGTAAGCGCGATCGAACGAGGCGCGCGCGCGGCGCCATGTCTCGCGCGTCATGGTGCGGTAATCGATCTCGTAGACCGATGACAGGAAGCGCCCGGATTGCTCGACCGCGCGGGTCATCTCGATCGGCTCGCGGCAGACAGTATCGCCGAACACCTTGCGAAAGGCCTCATACATCGCGCGGTGCAATTCATTGCCCGGCTCGAACCGGGTCATCAGGAAGCGCAGATCGATGAAGGCCTTGGGCAGCTGCATCTTCCCCGCGGGGAAGGTTCCGTCGAAACCGAGCGCCAGATCCTCCAGCGCCTCGGCAAGCTGGCCGATGAAGGATGTGGTGCTGTCATATTCCCAATAGCCCGGCCCCGACGGGATATAGAGCACATCGGCCGCGAAGACCGCGTTCATCGACTGGTAGCCGATCGCGGGCGGGCAATCGAACAGGATCAGGTCATAGGCGTCATTGGGCAGCGCATCGAGGTAGCGCGACACCGCCGCGAAGAAGGACCAGTCCGGATTGAGATGGCGATACTGGGCCGAGGCGAACTCGACAAAGGCGGCATTGGCGCAGCTTGGCACGATGTCGATCGTCGGCCAGGCCGTGGGCTTGATGAAATCGGACACCCGCAACTCGCCCAGACCCAGATCGCGGACCGACCCCGGCAGGCGGCGCTGGGGCAGGGCAGTGCCGCTTTCGGCCGCGCGCGGGGCGGCGTTCATGCGGTCGGTCTCATGCACCAAATCGCGCGCGATGATCCCCCAGACGGTCAGATCCTCGCTGACATCATGCAGCCCCATCGAATGGGTCAGCGTCGCCTGGGGGTCGAAATCCACCAGCAGCACGCGGTAGCCATCGAGCGCGCTCGCATGCGCCATGTGCAGCGCGACGGTCGACTTGCCCGCGCCGCCCTTGAAGTTCGAGATCGCAACCCGGATCGCGCGCTTGCCGGCGGGGCGCTTGGGCATCAGCGAGGCGCGGTTGATCTTCATCTTGCGGCGCAGCTCGTTGATCTCGGAGAGGGTGAACCAGCGCTGGCGGCCATCCTCCTCGACTTCCCCGCCGGGAAGGTCGGGGTCGGCGGCGAAGCGTCCGCGAAAGGTGGACTGGTTGATGCGCAGGATCAGCTCGGCCACTTCCCATGACGAGAAGCGGCGCAGGGTCTTCTCATGCTCGGGCGAGAAGGTCTGCCGGCGGATATGGCCCTGCATCTTGAGCGACTGCGCCTGCAGCGCGGCGAGGTCCTGATGGGTAAACATGCTCGATTCCGTTGTCTGGACGTTGATTATTGGTATTTTCAGAAATACGCTGGATTTGGCAAAACTGCAAAAGATAAGTTACACTCACTCAGATGCGCGCCTGCGCCGCCGCTCAAGCCCATCTGGCAAGGGCTTCGGCGATTCGGCAGCGGCGCGGATGACGCGCGCCGCGGACCGCGCGGAACGGGCGCCGAGAGGGAAGATATGGGGGGACAGAGTTGCGGCCCCGCGACAGGTTGAGGGGACATCCCCGCCTCGATGGGGGGACATCCAGGGTGTCCCCTATCACCATTCTGAACCATTTCTTTGTCTGTCGAAATCAGGATCACGGCAGAAAAATGGCGGGCGGCACGGCGAGGACTTGACAGAATCGCCATTCAGGACGTTAATGCCTGCAACGATACGAAAAACGCTGAGCAGTGGCGTAACGAGCAGGACAGCGGCGTTGATCCAGGGGCGCTTCTGAAAAACGACGTGACTGCCGGACAGACAGGTGAGGGCTACTCACCGGGGGCAAGGCATGTTGGTCAAGAAACCCGTCGGCCGGGCAGGCGGCGCGCTGAAATACGATCTGCTGACCATCCTCGGGGTCCATGCGCTGGGGCAGGGCAAGACCCTGCAGCGCCAGACCTTGCGGCTGATCTGCCTGATCACGGCGCGCTACAACTGGCAGAATGATCACCTCTCGGTCGGGCAGACGGAAATCGCGCGGCTGTGGTCGGTGGACACGCGCACGGTCAAGCGCGAGATGGCGGCCTTTCGCGCGCGCGGCTGGCTCATCGAGAAGCGCGCGCCCGCGCGGGGCAGGGTGACGGTCTACGGGCTGGGGATCGCGCGCATCCTTGACGACACGCGGACAAGCTGGGAGGTGGTCGGCCCCGATCTGGTCGCCCGCCTCGCGCCCGAGCCGCACGCCGCCGACCGCAAGGTGATCCCGTTTCCGCAAGTGCCGGTGCCGGAAGGGCAGGGGGCCTGGCCGCGCATCGCGCAGCGCCTGCAGGCCGAGGATCCGAGCACCTATCACGCCTGGTTTGCCGCGCTCGACATCTGCGAGCAGGCCGACGAGATCCGGCTCAAAGCACCTTCGGCCTTTCATGCGAGCTATCTGCGCACGCATCTGCGCGCCGCGCTCGACGCGGCCGCGGCCATCGAGGCACCCGGGATCCGGCTGCATATTCACTGACGCGCGGCGCAAGAGAGCGGGGGAGGGCACCGGTTTGCGGAAGCGGGGCCGTGGAGACTACCAGAGGCTTGCGCGCAGGCATCCGCCTGTGCCCGGCCCCGGCTACTCCGCCGCCATGCCCGCTGCACCCGCGACCTGCCTGAAGGCGGCCTCGACCCGCGCCTCGAAACCGGGCTTGTTCGGTGCAAAGGGCGTCAGCATGTCCCTGGTCATGCCCGCCGCTTCCGCCGCGCGGAAGATGCGCCTGCGCCGCAGAAGGAAACGCGATGCCGCAACCGGGTCGCCGAAATCGGCCACATCGACGGCCCATGCGCTTTCATACGCTGTCCATTCGGGGGACAGGGTGTCGGGGGTGTCATTGGCGCTGTTGTCGCTCGGCGGCATGGTCTTTGCATTCTCGGGCGTTGGCTTTCCTCAAGGATATAACCCGCAGGCGGTCGTTTCGCAAAACATAAACGAGGATGTGAAGCCGGCCGTCGAGAAACCCGCGCGGTCGTCCAGTCGAAGCGGGCGGCGTCGGAAAAATGCAGGCCGCGCGCGGCGAGGTTCTGCGCGGCCTTGGCCGCGTCCCAGTCGAGTTTCATGCCATCTGCGCCGGATCCGATCTGCCCGGGGCTACCTTATCAGGGTCCTTGAGGCTTGTGCGGCAAAACCGTGCGCTTCCCGCGCTTTGAGTGCAGGGCGGGGGACCGCGCCCGACCCTGGGGGGGTGCTG
>PXDM01000414.1 GCA_003565055.1 Paracoccaceae bacterium | reverse complement strand
CAGGCCCGCATGCATCGCCTCGAGCAGCGCCAGCGGCAGGCCCTCGAAGCGTGACGGCAGCAGGAAGACATCAAGCCCCGCAAGTCGCAGGCTGGCGTCGGCCCTCCAGCCGTCCACCACCGGCGGCATTGCCCCGCCGATCCGCTGCGCATGCGCGCACAGCGCCTCGCGCATCGACCCGTCACCGATCCAGACAAGGCGCAGGGCGTGGCCCGAGCCGGCAAAGGGTGCCAGCCGGTCGATCAGCGCGAGGGGGTTCTTCTGCGCCTCGATCCGCCCGACCGTGCCGACGACCACCTCGCGCTCGCGCACCCCCCAGTCCTGCCGGGCGCGCCGCCGCGCGACCGCAAGGTCGTCGGCCCGAGGGATCGGAACACCGTTGTAAACCTGATGAACCTGCCGCAACACCGCCCCAAACCGGCGCAGGAGTACCTTCCGCGCGTCCGAACAAACGGCCACCACCTGCCCTTGCGTACTGCGGTACACCCGCTGCACTAGCCGATCGCGGAGCCCGCCCATCCGTGCCCCCAGCACCCTGGCGGAATGAGCGACATGCACGGTCGATAGCCACGGGATCCGGCCTTGTGCGGCGGCGAGCACCAGGTCAAGCCCATCCTCGGCCACCTGCTGATTGATGTGCAGCACATCCACCGGCAGCGCTGCGAACTGCGCCGCCAGCTGACGCTGCTGCGCGACATCTGCCCAAGCACCCAAGCTCCGAAGTCGGCGGTCATAGGTCGCGATGTAGGGAAACCGTACTACTTCGGAACTGCTCTGCAGCCGCTCGGCCAGTTCGTCCATTCGCTCCGCCCGTGGCACCAACGCAACAACCTCGCAGCCGGCGTCCTGCAAGGCCTCGGCCAGCACCGCGAGATAGATCTCCCCCCCGCCCCGCGAGCCCGAGCCCGAAGAGACCAGCGCCACCCTCATGCGGCGGTGGCACCGGCCAGCACCCGGGCGGCCGCCTCGCGCCAGCGCCGGACCCCTTCGTCCAGGTCCCAGCAGTTGGCCAGCCGGGCAGCCTCTGCCGCCATGTCCCGCCGCAGGGCCGCATCGCCGGCCAGCGCATCCAGCGCCGCCGCCAGGGCCGGGACATCCCCGCTGGGAAAGACGAAGCCGTTCCGCCCGGGAACGACCAGATCCCGCCCGGCCCCGACCGCATCGCTGACGACGATGGGCAGGCCGGCCCCCAGCGCCTCGTTGACCACCACGCCCCAGCCATCATGCCGGCTGGGCAGGCAGAAGACCTGCGCCGAGGCAAAGACCGACGGCAGATCGGCCGGCTCGCGATGGCCCAGGAAGCGCACGCGGGACGACAGCCCCTCGGGCACCATCGCGGCAAACCGCTCCCGCTCGGGCCCGTTGCCCAGCAGCAGCAGACGCAGCCGCGGATGCGCCGGGGCCACCTGAGCAAAGGCCGCGATCAGCAGGTCGACCCCCTTGCGCGCGATCATCTGCCCGCTGAACAGGATGTCGACCGTGTCCCCGACCTCGCCGGCTTGCGCCCGGGCCGCGCGGAACGGGGCGAGGTCGCAGAAATAGGGAATGTTGAACACAGGCTTCTCCGGGAACCGTGCGCGATAAGCCTCCATCGCAACCACCCCGATCCCGGCGATGGCCGCCGCATCGCGCAGGGGCGATTGAAGGCGACGGCGGACGAAACGGCCCATCGCACCGCGCGGGGAGAGGCCCGGCACCTCGCCCCAGAACACGAAGGGCCGTCCCTTGCGCGCCAGATGGCGCATTGCGACTTGCGCCGTCAGCGCCGAATAGTCGCTGATGACAACGAGATCGGCCTGCGCCGCCGCCATCCGCCCGACGACGCCCGGATTCCAGTGCGCCGACGGGCCGAGCCAGTTCAGCGTGCGGCCCGCCATGACCGTTTCATTGCCGAACATGTCGGGCATCCGCCATTCCCGGTCATGCGCCCCGGAGGCAAAATAGGCGACATCGACCGAAATCCCCGACGCCCGCGCCATCGCCGCAAAGAGCTGCCGCTGATAGGGCGAAGGCATGACGGTGAGGAAGAGCAGGTGCATGCATAGTCCTCGTCAGACAATCATTCCTCAGGCGCCAGAAAAACGGATAGCAATTTTTCTTGCTCCCGAACGCACCCAACTCGACAGAATTGAAGGCGACAGACTCCCAACTGGAGTAATTCCTTCTTCACGATGCGCCCCGGATACTTCCTCAATGTCGCGAGACATACGAGCAAAAAAACTGTGCTCTTCAAGGATGCGTCGACGCGCTTCGGCAAGAGCCGGAAGGCGCCTTTCGTAATCATCGCGCGACATAAGTGAAAAAGCACTCATCAGGCTTTGCTGCGTACCGTCGACCGGCAGAACAGCGCCCTGGGGAAAGAAGTCGCTGATATTCGGTGCGCCGTAGTATATTGGGACTGTCCAGCACAGCAAACAGTCGAAGATCTTCTCAGTCATATAATAATCGTTCCGAAAGTTCTCCATAACCAGAGAATAGCGAAATGGCATCAGGGCGGCTTCTTTCTCCTCGACAAACTCGAAGCCTCGCCCAAAAAGCTTGATGTCCGGACGAAGCTTTATAGCCGAACCCAGCATCTCTTTTCTCGCAAGGTGCCCTGCAAAAAAAACTGTTTTCGATGTAATACATGATAAATCGAATTTCTTGACCGGAGGCCCGAAACTCTCAGCCTCCCCGTACGACATATTTACAAACCAAGGCACCATGGGCGGCGCAAGAATGAATTGCCTTCGAGGGTCTGCACTGCAATTCATCTGATTATACACTCTTCCCATCCAAGGCTGTCCATAATGCATCGGGGAAAAGATCTCGTTTGGTGGCTCCTGTATGACTCCCCAGATTCTCGAGGGTGGCAATCGGGACACGAAGCTTCGTTTCGATCGGTTGAGGATCAAAAGAAAGTCATCGCCCTCATCATAACCAATATGAAACAGAATCCGCCCCCAGGAACCTTTCCCGGACTTGGATTGATTTAGGAATCTTTCCTCAGAAACCCACATCGAGCTCCAGTTTTTCTCGATGCCGACCCGAATCATGGAGGCCTTTGGAGCGGGGCTGGAGTTCACTGGCTTCCGCTTTTATAAAATATACTGTCGTTTTGGATGATCAAAACTCTATGCACTCTTACGACTCAATCTTATGAAAACGTAAAGCGCCAGTAGCGGCAGCAAGCCCGGCGCAACGGCCATAAAGCCGCGCATGCAGATGCCGGCAGGAAAGAAACCGGCGACGAATAGGATGAGCTTGAGGTTCGTGTCCGCCCTCGCACCGACGCGGTTCCAGCGGGCCGCCAGCGCGCCGAAGCAGAGCGCCCCGAGGAGGATCGCTAGATAGCCCCCAGCCATCCAGAGTTCGCCCACGAAGGTCGCCGACAAGGTCATCCCTCTGACGCCTATTGCATCCTCGATACCCACCGACAGCCCCTCGGGCTTGCCCGGCCAGAACGCGCGCGGGATCGGCCGGATGGCGGCGTTGAACGGGATCTCCAAGCCGAGATGGCCGACGCTCGCCGGAAACACCTCGCTGAGGAGGGCAACGTTCACGAGGTTCATGTCCACGAATAGCGCCTCGGTTCGTGCGGTCTCGAAGCTGAAGTTCCCGAGACCGACCGTGCGGATCTCGGGCAGGTAGTAGATCGTGATCCATGCCAGGGCAAGGAGCGGGACGGCGACGCGCGCCAACCTGACGAGGCTCAGCCGCGGCAGCATCAGGGCATAGGCGGTGGTGAAGGTGATGATATGCGTCAAGATCACGTAACGGGTGCCACCCGCGAAAGCTCCGAAGAAAACGAGCAGCAGCAACGACGCAGCGAAGGCCTTCTGCATCAGCGTGAAGCGCCGGTGCTGTGCGAAGATCGACCCCACCAGCGGCGGGATGAGATAGTTCAGAAGTGCGAACTCGTTCAGCAGGGTAGTGAGGTTACCAAGGCGCCCACGCGTCCATGGTTGGCTGAAACGGGGCCGAGACATCTGCTCGATCATCTCAATGACGTTGAAATTTACCGCCACGAGCATGTGGAGATGGCCGAGTAGTGCACTCCCGATCAGCAGCAGCATGGTCGTCCGCGGCGAGATCCGCAGCGCGATGACCGACGGCAGCGGGCGCGTGGCGGGAAAGGCGTGACGCCCCAAGACTAACCCGGCGAAGCCGAGGAGGGTGGCAAGGACCGCGGTTTCGGCCGCCTCCATCGTGACTGGCCACGCAGTCGGCGGCTGCGGAAACAGGAATTCGAGGAAGGTCAGCAGGTAGAGGACCGCCAGCATGAACAGATCCGTGCGGATCAGGTTTCGCAGCCCGGCGCGCCCCTCGACCAGAAACGCCAGCGCCAGCGCAGTTCCGAGGAAGGGCGCTGGATACCGGAACACCTCCT
>PXDM01000100.1 GCA_003565055.1 Paracoccaceae bacterium | reverse complement strand
CATATAGGTGCCGGTGATGAAGGAGCCCAGCAGAAACAGCCCGAAACTGTCGAGCATCAGCCCGTAAGCCGAAATCGCCGCCCCCACAGCGCCCGCGCCACAGGCCACCCAGAAGCCTGCGCGCCGCCCGTAAGCCTGCATGAAACCCGACAAGGGCGTGGCTGCGGCCATGGAGCCCAGCACGATCATCGAGATCGGCAGCGTCGCCCAGCAGGGATTGGGCGCGAGCATCTGCCCGGCCAGCCCGCCAATGATGAACAGGATCGGAAGCTGTGCGCCCACGACCGCCTGTGCGGCGACCAGAACCATCACATTGCGCTTGGCGCGGGTGTCATCGGGGGTTGCAACAGCATCACTCATGCGCGCAGGATTACCCCCGAGACGCGCGCGATGGAAGAGGTGTTTATCATGTGCAGCAAAACGGCGCAGGCATGAGCGTGGGGCGCATCCTGACCTCGGAGGAGTGCATGGCCGAAGGGGCGGCCTGGCTGGCCGCGCGCGAGCCGCGTTTCGCCCATGCACTGGCGCTGACCGGCACACCGCCGCTGCGCCGCCGACCTGACGGATTCGCGCATCTGCTCAGCGCGATTGTCAGCCAGCAGGTCAGCACCCATGCGGCGCGCGCGATCTGGGGGCGGATGGAAGCGGCCGGGCTGACCACGCCCGAGGCGGTTCTGGCTGCCGATGATGCGAAACTGCGCGCGCCGGGCCTGTCGGTGCAGAAGATGCGCTACGCCCGCGCGCTCGCCACAGCCGGGATTGATTTCGACGCGCTGCGCAGGGCACCGGATCAAGAGGTCATCGCGCGTCTGGTCGAAGTCCCCGGCATTGGCGCCTGGACGGCCGAGATCTACGCCATGTTCAGCCTGGGCCGCGCCGATGTCTTCGCGCCGGCCGATCTCGCACTGCAGGAGGCCACGCGCCGGCTCTTTGATCTGCCTGACCGCCCGCGCCTGGCGGCCTTGCGGCGCATGGCGGACGCGTGGTCGCCCTGGCGCAGCGTTGCAGCCGGGTTGCTTTGGGCCTATTACCGCGTGGAAACCGAACGGGAAGGAATAACATGACACGGGCATTGCAGTCAGAGCGTCGGGGGCCCGCTTCGGGCGGGGCGGCGAAATCCGCAGTGGTCTTTCTGCATGGCTATGGCGCGGATGGCGCGGATCTGCTTGGGCTCGCCGACCCGCTGGGGCCGCATCTGCCCGACACAGTGTTTTTCGCGCCCAATGCGCCCGAAAATTGCCCGGCCAATCCCTTTGGCTATCAGTGGTTTCCGATCCCCTGGCTCGATGGCTCCAGTGAGGAACAGGCGCTCAACGGGCTGCTGGCCGCAGCGGATGACCTGAATGGCTTTCTCGACGAGATACTCGCGCAGGAAGGGCTCGCGCCCGAACAGCTTGCGCTTGTGGGCTTTTCGCAGGGCACGATGATCAGCCTGCATGTCGCCCCGCGCCGCGCCGCCCCCATCGCGGGGATTGTCGGCTTTTCGGGGCGGCTCTTGCAGCCCGAGGCATTGGAGGCCGAGGCGATCTCGAAACCGCCGGTGCTTCTGATCCATGGCGATCAGGATGATGTCGTCCCGCTCGAAAGCCTGCCGCACGCTGCGGATGCGCTGGTCGCCGCCGGGTTCGAGACCTACAGCCATATCTCCAAGGGCACCGCGCATGGCATCGCGCATGACGGGCTCTCGCTTGCGCTGTCCTTCCTTCGCGAGAAACTTCCCAAGAGCGGGTGAGCATGCCATCGCACCGACCGGCCCAGAGCTGGGGCTGGCGGTGTTAACGGTCTGTTGAGGGTAGGATGTTACGGTCTGCAAATGTGCAGGGGCCTGTTGCCTTGGCGCAGGCCTGTCACCGCCCGCAGAGATCCGCTGTCCATGCCCGACCAGATGCCCAAGCCTTCGACGCCGCCAACGTGGTTCGATGCGTTCATGGACAAGGCCGAGCGCAGCAATCCGTTTACCTATAATTTGGTGATGATCTCCATGATCATCATTGTAAGCACGGGGCTCACGCTTGCCGTATGGACCGCGGCCCTTGCGTGGATGGGCTTCGATGCGGGGCGGGACTGGCCGATCCTGTCGCTTGCCTCGGGGATGGTCGTCTCGGCGCTCGTGGCAACGCCTGCAGTGCTGTTCGGCTCTGCGCTGGTGACGCGGGTGGAAATGATCCGTGATGACCTGCGCGCCGCCCTCACGCAGACACGGATCGCAAATCGCGCCAAGACCGAGTTTCTGGCGAATATGAGCCATGAAATCCGCACGCCGCTCAATGGCGTGCTCGGGATGGCACAGATCCTCGAACAGTCGGAACTTAATGCTGAACAGCATGACTCCCTGCGCATGATCGCGGAATCGGGAACGTTGCTCATGGCGATCATCAATGATGTTCTCGATCTCTCCAAGGTCGAAGCCGGTCAGATTTCTCTCGACCCGCGCACCGAGTCACTTGAGCCAATGATCCGCAACACAGTCGCGTTGTTTCAGGCGCGCGCGCAGGAAAACGGAAACGCGCTTGTCTTCGACTGTGACCCGGACCTGCCCGAGAAGGTCATCTATGATTCCGTCAGAACGCGGCAATGTGTGGCGAATCTGGTATCGAACGCGGTGAAATTTACCCAGAATGGACGAATTACCGTCAATCTGAGCGCCGTGGCGCAGGGAGACGACTGGCATATTCGCGTGCAGGTGCGCGATACTGGCATCGGGATCGAAGCCGCAACGCTGCAACGCCTGTTCCAGCCCTTCGCTCAGGCAGATGCCTCGACCTGTCGCGAATTTGGCGGAACAGGTCTTGGGCTGGCCTTGTCGCGCCGCTTCGCGCGTCTGATGGGGGGCGATATCACGGTCGAATCGGTGCTGGGACAGGGATCGTGTTTTGAATTGACCTTCGCTGCATCAGCGGCCAGCTTGATCGAGGCGCCGCCAGACAGCAGGCACGCGCAGAACCTCGAGATGGGATGGTTGGCGCGGATGCGGATTCTGGTTGTCGATGACAGCCGGGTCAATCGCAAGGTTGTGCAGGGCTTGCTCCGGCCTTTTGGGCCAACCTGCATCGAGGCGGAGAATGGTCTGGCGGCCCTGAAGATTCTCGACCGGATGCAAGTCGATCTGGTGCTGCTCGACATGCATATGCCCGTGATGGACGGACGCACCATGCTCTCGGAGCTTCGCAAACGGCCCGGACCGGAAGCAAGGCTTCCGGTCATCGCCCTGACCGCCGATCTGATCCAGTCGCGGCGATCCGACTTCATGGAGCTGGGCTTTCAGGGGTTTCTGACAAAACCTTTGAAGCGCTACGATCTCCAGGCAGAACTCTTTGCGACAATGCACCCCGAGGACGGAAGCCGTCCGCACCCAGCCCTGACCGACAGCATGGGCTGACCGGGTGCTGCAGGCCAGACCAGCGTCGCTGCGGCGCTCATGCGTTTGAAACGCATACCTCCATGTTGAAGGCAGCGGTTCACTCAGACGCAAGAGCGCTGAGGCCAGCGCATCCTAAAGGCTCGTCACAAGACAACGTGCTTGACGCCAGCGAGACCGCTGACGCTGACAGCGCGCACTGTAGAGCGCTGCCCAGAGCCGGGCGGAGAAGCGCCTACTCCGTCAGGCGTCGATCAGCTGTTTCGAGATGAGCCAGCTTGCCGGGGCGCCGATGAGGGTGCCGAGCGCCGCCGAGATCAGGATGCCACTTACTGTGTCAAATCCCATCACAAGGGCCGCAACGACGCCGATACCGGCCCCGGTCACACCGACAATCGAGAAAATCACCAAAAAAAGACGTGTCATGCGAATGCTCCAGTTCATGTCCGCAAGCAGCCTGACCACAAATCGCCCCGGCGCGCCTTGATCTGACGCAAACTGGCCTCACGCCCGACAGTCCAGCCGCGCCCGGAGCACGCCCGTATCGCCCTCAACGCTGCCGGGGCGCAGATCGCATCCTGTAGTGCGGCGCGCGGCCTCTTGCATCAGCGGGCGGATGCGCCGCTGATCCTTGGGGCGGAGAAAGCCGTGGCGGATGATCTCTACCTGGTCGCCCTTCTGCCACACGGTGAACTCGATCCCCTCCAGCGTGATGGCGTGCTGCGTGCCGGAGGCCAGCCAAGGCGAGGGCGAGTCGCAGGCGGCGAGCAAAAGCGCAAGAATGATCAGCACAGATCGCATGCGCGCAGCGTGCCGGATCTTGGTTAACAAAACCTTGCGGTGCGGGCGGAAATTTGCGTGCGATCAGATATTGAAGCGCGTGCATTTCCTCGCTAAAGACGCAGCGAGCGGGTGATTAGCTCAGTTGGTAGAGCGCTTCGTTTACACCGAAGATGTCGGGAGTTCGAGTCTCTCATCACCCACCACGGTGCCTTTTATAATCAGTCAGTTATATGTTTCT
>PXDM01000154.1 GCA_003565055.1 Paracoccaceae bacterium | reverse complement strand
GGACGGGCCGCAGTAATAGATGCGTCAAGCTGACGAAGGGAGCCCGCTGCAGCGTTGCGCGGATTGGCGAAGGTCTTGCCCCCGATCTCGGCCTGGCGTGCGTTCAAGGCTTGGAAATCCGCATGCGACATGTAGATTTCGCCGCGCACTTCCAGAAGGCGTGGCGCACCGGACAATACTTGCGGAATGTCGGAAACGGTCTTTGCATTGGCCGTGACATCCTCGCCCGTCTCGCCATCACCGCGCGTTGCGGCATGGATCAATCGCTGGTTTTCGTAGCGCAAGGACAAGGACAGGCCGTCAATCTTGGGCTCGGCCGTAAACGCCATTGCAGCATCGGTTGCGATATTGAGAAACCGTCGCACACCCAGCACAAAATCGGAAACGTCCTCATCGGTAAAAGCATTCGCCAATGACAGCATGCGTTTCGCATGGCGGATTTTGCCAAATCCTTCTGCAGGGGCAGCACCCACCTGCTTCTGCGGACTGTCGGCGCGGATCAGATCGGGAAATCGCGCTTCAATCGCCGCATTGCGCAGGCGCAGGCGGTCGAATTCGGCATCCGACATGATCGGCGCGTCTGTTGCGTAATAGGCGCGGTTCGCCTCATTCAGCAAGGTGGCCAGCCGCTTCAGCTCACCTTCCGCGTCGACCGGGGCCAACCCATCCACTTCGGCCAGCGCGGGCTCTGTTTGGGCACTGTCATCCTTCGACACGCGCGACCTCCATTTCCAACGAAATATCGTTAGTCATAGGAGTGCGTTGCCGAAGCGTCCAGTGCCGAACAGCGACGCGCTAGGCCGAAAGCGCGCTACGCGGAGGGGGGGCATCGCTCAGGACCGGATCACGCAGCACATATCCGCGTCCCCAGACCGTTTCGATGTAGCTCTCCCCCCCGGTCGCTTCGGCCAGTTTCTTGCGCAGCTTGCAAATGAACACGTCGATGATCTTGAGTTCAGGCTCATCCATCCCGCCATACAGGTGGTTGAGGAACATTTCCTTGGTCAGGGTGGTCCCTTTCCGCAGGCTCAGGAGCTCCAGCATCTGATATTCCTTGCCGGTCAGATGGATGGCCTGGCCTTCGACATCCACAGTCTTGGCGTCGAGATTAACCGAAATGCGCCCGGTACGGATGACGGATTGAGCATGCCCCTGGCTGCGACGAATGATTGCGTGAATGCGGGCCACCAGTTCTTCACGGTGAAAAGGCTTCGTCAGATAATCATCCGCCCCGCCACCAAAACCCCGCAGCTTCGTCTCTGTATCAGCTTCACCTGTCAAAATCAGGATCGGCGTATCAATCCGCGCAAGCCGGATCTGACGCAGCACTTCCAGACCGGCCATGTCCGGCAAATTGAGATCGAGCAGGATGAGATCATAGTCATACAGCTTGCTGAGTTCGATCGCATCCTCACCGAGGTCAGTGCAATAGACGTTGAAATTGGAATGGGTCAGCATCAACTCGATGCTGCGGGAGGTGGTCGGATCGTCTTCAACAAGCAAAACACGCATTCAGGTTCTCCTTCGCCGTTATTGCCCAAACCTGTCTCAAAAAGGTTAATCTTACGTTACCTGACTCTCCCGAGTAGTTACAACCTAAAGTTGTCTATATTTTTGCAAGGATGTGACTTTGAGAGCATTCAGCCCATGCTTCTCGACCGCTGTCTGCCACAGATCAAACTCTTCATCAGACAAGGCGTATCGCTCCAACGCGGCCTTTTTCGACAAAAGCCCGGACTCAACCGCCTGAATAACAACAGCTTTTCTGCTCGCGACCCAACGCTTCGTATCTTTCGGCGGCAGGTCCGCAAGCGTCAGAACTGTCCCGTCTTCCAGAGTAACAGCACGAGGGCCATCAACACGTTTGATATACATCACCAGTTTCCTTCTTCACCCAACCCTTGGATGAGAAGAGAATCACCTACTGTGATTAATTCCCGGTTGACCGCCCCCGCTTTCTGGACTTGAGAATGCGTTGGATTTTCCTATTTTTTGCAGCAACATCCGGAAGCACTGCATCATGCCCTATGATCCGCCCCTGAACTCCCTCGGCCTGCCCAAGCCTGTAGAAGAAACGCGCGTTGTCGTGGCGATGTCGGGTGGCGTTGACAGCTCGGTCGTCGCGGCGGAACTCGCCCGTGAAGGCTATGATGTCGTTGGCGTCACATTGCAGCTTTACGACCATGGGGCGGCGCTCGCGAAAAAGGGGGCGTGCTGTGCAGGCCGCGATATTCATGACGCCCGGCGCGTGGCCGAAGACATGGGATTTCCGCATTATGTGCTCGACTATGAATCGCATTTTCGCGAATCAGTGATTGACGAATTCGCCGACGCTTATCTGGCAGGGGCCACCCCGGTGCCCTGCATTCGGTGCAATGAGCGTGTGAAATTCCGCGACCTGCTGGAGACAGCGCGCGATCTGGGCGCGGATTGCATGGCGACGGGGCATTATATTCAGCGCAAAGACGGCCTTCACAGACCGGAATTGCACCGCGCGGCAGACCCGGTGCGCGATCAGAGCTATTTCCTGTTCTCCACGACCCGCGAACAGCTTGCGTTTCTGCGCTTCCCGCTGGGGCATCTGACAACCAAGGCAGAGACCCGTGCGCTGGCCGCGCGCCATGGGTTGAGTGTGGCTGACAAGCCCGACAGTCAGGACATCTGTTTCGTGCCTGACGGCAATTATGCCGCCGTGATCGAAAAGCTGCGCCCCGGTGCCGCTGATCCGGGCGAGATCGTGGATCTGGAGGGCCGCCCCCTTGGCACGCATGATGGGGTCATCCATTACACAATCGGCCAGCGGCGGGGCCTCGGGATCGGGGGGCTGGTTGAGCCGCTTTACGTCGTGCGACTGGACCCTGACCAGCGCCGCGTGATCGTCGGGCCGAAAGAAGCTCTGGCGACGCGGCGTGTGCCTGTGCGCGAGATCAACTGGCTGGGCGATCAGCCCTTCACCTCGCAACCGGAATGGGAACTGCATGTGAAGCTGCGCTCGACCCGCCCACCGGCGCCTGCGATCCTGCGCCCGGTGTCGGAGACCGAGGCCGAGGTCGAATTGCTCTCCCCCGAACAGGGCGTCAGCCCCGGTCAGGCGTGTGTCTTCTACGCGCCGGAAGGGAGCCGCGTCTTTGGTGGCGGCTGGATCTGGAAAGGGCGCTGAGCGGCCCTTTTCGCGCGCCGCGTTAGGCTCTATGCAGAAGCAATCTAAGCATTGGAACAAGGCTGCAGCATGATCTGGCAAGCGCCACAGGCGAGACGCCCCGCGTTCCCGGCGGGTCTGACATGAGCAGCGCAAGCGTTCTGGTGATGAGCTGCGGCGATCCGGCGGGGATCGGGCCGGAACTGGCGCTGCAAGCGGCCTGCGCGGATGTCCCGCGCTTCGTCTGGCTTGGCGATCCCGCGCATCTGCCTGCGGGCGCAGCCTGGCAAGCGGTGGCAACACCATCCGATGCGCTCGCGCTCCCGCCCGGCATGCTGCCTGTCCTGCCGCATCCCTTCCCGGCGCAAGCCCGGCCCGGCCTGCCAGACCCCGCGAATGCACAGGCGATCATTGACGTGATCGCGCGGGCCGTGTCCTTGGTGCAATCTGGGGCAGCCTCGGGGCTGGTGACATGCCCGATCAACAAGGCCGGGCTCAAATCCGGGGCCGCTTTCGCATTCCCCGGCCATACGGAATTTCTCGCTGATCTGGCGGGCGGCGTGCCAGTGGTGATGATGCTGGCTTGCGATGCGCTGCGCGTGGTGCCTGTCACGATCCACATCCCGCTGAGCGATGTGCCGCGCCATCTGACGCAAGAGGCGCTGGAGCAATGCCTGCGTGTCACCCGCGCGGGGTTGCAGCGCGACTTTGGCATCGCGGCTCCGCGCATCGCAGTGGCCGGGCTGAACCCGCATGCGGGCGAGGCCGGGACGATGGGTCACGAAGAGATCGAGACGGTCCTGCCCGTGCTCAACAAGCTGCGCGCCGAAGGCTGGGCGCTGGACGGCCCCTTGCCCGCTGACACGATGTTTCACGCGGGCGCGCGCGCGCTCTATGATGTGGCCGTTTGCATGTATCATGACCAGGCCCTGATCCCGATCAAGACGCTGGATTTCGCGGGCGGGGTCAATGTCACGCTGGGCCTGCCCTTCATCCGCACCTCGCCCGATCATGGCACGGCTTACGCCATCGCCGGGCAAGGGGTGGCCGATCCGACCTCGCTGATCGCCGCGCTGCATATGGCAGCGAGAATGGCGGAGCAACGCCGATGATCGACGCTCTGCCCCCCCTGCGCGAGGTCATCCGCACGCATGATTTGCGCGCGAAAAAAAGTTTCGGGCAGAATTTCCTGCTCGACCTGAACCTGACCGCGCGCATCGCGCGGGTGGCGGGCGATCTGTCGGGCGCGGATGTGCTGGAGGTCGGCCCCGGCCCCGGTGGACTGACCCGCGGCCTGTTGGCCGAGGGCGCGCGCCGCGTGCTTGCCATCGAAAAAGACCCCCGCTGCCGGCCTGCGCTGGCCGAGATCGCTGCGGCCTATCCGGGCCGGTTGCAGGTCATCGAGGGCGACGCGCTTGCGGTGGACGCGACCGCGCATCTGCAAGCGCCGATCAAGGTTGTGGCCAACCTGCCCTATAATGTCGGCACAGAGCTTCTGATTCGCTGGATGACCCCAGAGCACTGGCCGCCCTTCTGGGACAGCCTGACGCTGATGTTCCAGCGCGAAGTGGCCGAGCGGATTGTCGCCAGGCCCGGCGCCAAGGCTTACGGGCGGCTGGCGCTCATGGTGCAATGGCGCGCCGAAGCGCGGATCGCGCTCAGCCTGCCGCCCGAAGCCTTCACCCCGCCGCCCAAGGTCAGCTCCAGCGTGGTGCATATCACGCGCCTGCCCGCCCCGCGCTATCCGGCGGAGGCGCGCGTGCTGGAACGCGTCGTTGCGGCGGGCTTCAACCAGCGCCGCAAGATGCTGCGCGCGGCGCTGCGTGGGCTGCATCCCCAGATAGAGGACCTGCTGCGCGATTGCGGCATTGCACCTACGGCGCGGGCCGAGGAAATCGGGCTGGAGGGCTGGTGCGCATTGGCCCGCGCGCTCAAGGCGGCCGAGCAGAAAAACGCCACCCCATGACAGGGGTGGCTCAGTCGACCCCGCTCGCGCGGGACAGGGAGGAATGTTTCCCGTCGTCGCCTGAGCAAGGACACGAAAACATGTCTTTAATTAACATGTTTTTGTGCTAACTCACTTGATCTGGATCAATGCTATGCACCTGCGGAACAATTCTCTTTTGCCAGATGAATTGATCGACGACCGGGCAACATTTGTGGCAGATCGCAAACCACTTGGCGGGTTTCATCGAACGCTCCGAACTCCGACAGCTTGTCAAATCCATCTAATCGTTTAACTTGAGAAATATATTTAACTCGGCACCAGAAGGGCATGATGACGCAGTCTGCGGATATGATCGATCTCACACTTGCACGCAGCGACGCGGAATGGCTGGAGCGTCTCAACAGGGTCGACGACAGATGCGGAGCGCTCACCCCACTCGGCGCACACCACGCTGCGTTCTTTGCGGATGGCGACAACACGCTATTGGTCAGTTTCGAAACCATCGAGACGATTCGCACCTTCGAGCCCGACCAAAAACCGCTGGGGTTGCGTATTGCCGAACGTCATGGCTGGTCCAGCCTTGCGCTGCTCGCGCGGGATCAGCGCTGGTTTCGCGATGACGACGTGCTGGATTTCTTCGATGCGCAAATCGACGCCGGGTTTTTCGACAGTTTTGACCGGGTGATGTTCTACGGCGCGGGCATGGCGGGATATGCAGCCTGCGCACTCAGCATCAGCGCACCCGGCGCGACTGTGCTCGCAATCTCCCCGCAAGCCACATTGGCCCCCGAAATCACCCCATGGGAGCACCGCTTCCCTCAGGCCCGTCGCTTCGATTTCAGCACACGTTTCGGCTTCGCCCCTGCCATGCTCGACGGATCGCGCAACGCATTCATTGTCTATGACGCAGCGCGCCGAAACGACGCCATGCATGCCACCTTGTTCCGGCGCCCCTTCGTGACCCTGCTACGCGCCGCGCATCTTGGCAGCCCGACCGAAGACGCGCTACGGCGGTTCGGGGTTCTGGACACGCTGATCGAAACTGCCGCGCGCGGACGCCTCACGCCGGCGCGTTTCCACGACATGCTGCGCAAACGGCGCACGGATCCGACCTATCTCAGCAAGTTGGTCAAACGCACAGCACAGGCGGAGCATCCGGCCCTCACGATCATCGCCGCGCGCCACGCGCTCGCGCTCCATGACAGCCGCCGCACGCGCAAGCAATTGGCCCGCGCCCAGAAAACGCTCGCGCGCGCCGCACGCTGAGCACGAATCCCACTGGAAAGCGCGCGCAGCTTTCGTATAAGTCAGGCCATGACCCAGCACCTGACCCTGCCCCGCCCTGATGACTGGCATCTGCATCTGCGCGATGGCGCGATGCTGGACGGCATCGCCCCCGAGACCGCGCGCCATTTCGCCCGCGCCATCATCATGCCCAATCTCGTGCCGCCTGTCGTCACCGGCGCCGAGGCCGAGGCTTACCGCAACCGCATCCGTGCTGCGACGCCTGAGAGCTTCACGCCGCTGATGACGCTCTATCTGACCGAGGCGACCGATCCCGCTGATGTGGTCGCCGCCCATGCGGCAGGCATCATCACGGCCGTGAAGCTCTATCCGGCCGGAGCCACGACCAATTCCGCGTCGGGCGTGCGCGATTTCGACCGGGTGCGCGCTGTTTTGGAGGCTATGGCCGAGGCAGGCATCCCGCTTCTGTGCCATGGCGAAGTCACCGATCCCGAGATCGACATTTTCGACCGCGAGGCCGTCTTCATCGACCGCGTGCTGGACCCGATCCGCCGCGCAACGCCGGGCTTGCGCGTGGTCATGGAACATATCACCACCGCCGATGCGGTCGCCTATGTCCGGAGCCAGCCCGAGGGGCTTGGCGCGACGATCACGACGCATCATCTCGTCATCAACCGCAACCATATCCTCGTCGGCGGCATCAAACCGCATTACTACTGCCTGCCGGTCGCCAAACGCGAGACCCATCGCCTCGCGTTGGTTGAAGCTGCATCTTCTGGCGATGCGCGCTTTTTCTTGGGTACAGACAGCGCCCCGCATAGTGACGCGGCCAAGGAATCCGCTTGCGGCTGCGCGGGCTGTTTCACCGCCACGAACACCATGTCCATTCTGGCACAGGTCTTCGAGAGCGCAGGCGCGCTCGACAAGCTGGCAGCTTTCGCGTCGCAGAACGGGCCGCGTTTCTATGGCTTGCCGGAGAACAGCGCGACCCTGACCTTGCAGAAATCCGACAGGCCAGTGGCCTATCCCGCGAAGATCGAGACGGGCGCAGGCCCGGTCACCGTCTTCGATCCCGGCTTCCCGCTCTATTGGCGCGTTCTCGACTGAAAGGCCCTGACATGATCCCTGCCACCTATCCCGACCGCGCCACTGTCGCCCGCCTGACTGCGCGGATGCTCTTGGACATCAAGGCCGTGCATTTCAACGCGACGGAGCCTTTCACCTTCGCCAGCGGGTTGCGCGCGCCGACCTATATCGACTGCCGCAAGCTGATCAGCTTCCCGCGCATCCGGTCGTCGCTCATGGATTTTCTGACCTGCCGGGTGCTCGAGGATGCGGGCTTTGAAGCGTTCGACAATATCGCGGGCGGCGAGACTGCGGGCATCCCTTTCGCCGCGCTCGTGGCCGAGCGCATGGCGCTGCCGATGAGCTATGTGCGCAAAAAGCCCAAGGGCTATGGGCGCAACGCCCGGATCGAGGGCGCGATGAGTGAAGGCCAGCGCGTGCTTCTGGTCGAGGATCTGACCACGGATGGTGGCTCGAAACTGAGCTTCGTCGATGCGATCCGCGAGACCGGCGCGGACTGCGCGCATACTGCCGTGATCTTCTATTACGGCATCTTCCCCGAGACCGAACCCCGCCTCGCGGAACATGGGGTGACGCTGCATTATCTCTGCACCTGGTGGGATGTGCTGGCCGAGGCGCGGCGCGGCGCGGATTTCGACGGCGCGACGCTCGATGCGGTCGAGAGCTTTCTGCGCGCGCCACGTGACTGGGGCGCAAAAACCTGACTGATTAACGCCGCCTGCAAGCGCCGCACGCCCCTTGACGCATGCGCCGATAATGCGCATATTTTGTGTATTCACCCCTGTGCCATGGAGATCAGAATGAGCGTGAGAATGAACCTCGTCCTATCCGACGATCTGAATTCAGCGATCGAGCGCGTGGTGTCCGACAGCGAAAGCAACAAGAGCGAAGTGATCCGCAAGGCGCTGCAACTGTTCATAGCCGCGCAGGAAGGCAAGAAACGCGGCTTGAAACTCGGGCTTGTGGAGCCGAGCACGCGGCAGATGGAAACCGAGTTCGTGGGGCTGTGAGCAACCCGCCCACCTATGACCTCTCGGCGACGCCGCCGGGACACAGCTACACTGTCACGGTCAAACCAGAGGAAACCTCACGCGATGCCTGGGCACGTGTGATCAAGGATTTCATCCTCTTCGCAGCAGCGCTGGTCTTTCTCGGGATTCTGGCTTGGATCTGCTTCACCACGGTCCAATCCGCCACGGCCACTGCCGAAGAAAAGAAATGGGCCATGTCCTTCCTGACCGGCGCGGCCGGTGGGTTGGTGGGTTATCTGATCAAGAAATAAGCGGCTGGTCGCTCAGTTTCCCTGACTTTGCTGACGCGCTCGGATATCCGCCTCGATCTCCCGCCACCGCGCGACCGCGCGGTTGTGGTCCTGAAGATTGGTCGAGAATGTATGCCCACCCGTGCCATCGGCCACGAAATAGAGATAGGGCGTGTCATCGGGGTTCAGTGCAGCCGCAATCGCGAGCCGTCCGGGATTGGCAATCGGCGTCGGGGGCAGCCCGTCAATCCGGTAGGTGTTGTAAGGCGTCACCGCGTCCAGTTCTGAGCGGCGCAAGCCCCGGCCCAGCGTGCCCTCCCCCAGGGTGATGCCGTAGATCACTGTCGGGTCCGTCTGCAGGCGCATCGGGATGCGCAGACGGTTGACGAAAACGCTGGCGACCTGACGGCGCTCATCCGCGACACCCGTTTCCTTCTCGACGATGGAGGCCATGATCAGCGCTTCCTCGGGCGAGGCGTAGGGCAGATCTTCGGCGCGTTCTTCCCAGAGCGCGGTCAGGATGCGGGTCTGGCGCGCTTCCATCTCGGCCAGAATCTCCTGCCGGTCAGCCCCCCGCGAGACGGCGTAGCTGTCCGGTGCAAGCCAGCCTTCGCGCGGCACCTCACCCGGATCACCGCTGAGGAATTCCGCCAGCCGCAGCCCTTCCCAGATCTGCCAGCTCGTCGCCCCCTCGGCCACGGTGATGCGGTATTGAATATCCGCCTCACCCGCGAAACGCGCGTAATCTTCAGGCGGCTCTTCATCGCTCAGGAACTGAACCACCGTCTGGAATGTCTGTGTCGCAGGATCGAGCTCGCGCACCAGCGTGTCGATCCGCGTCACCCCGATCCGATACTGGATTTCCGTGCCGCATGTCGACGCCCCGCCGCGTGTCAGCAGGTCCATGATCTCGTCCATCGAGGCGCGCTCCGGGATGAGATAAGAGCCAAAGCGCAGGCTGTCCGCGCGATCCGTGTATTGCGCGCCGATTCGGAAGACAGATTCAGACGCAACAGCACCTTGCTGTGCCAAGGCGCTCGACACGGCCCGCAGGCTGGATCCGGGCGCCACACGGAAGCAGATCGCTTCGCTCAGCGGGCCTTCGACATAGAAACTGCGCTTGCCCGAAGAAATCACGATGGCCAGCCCGATCAGACCGACAATCATCAGTGTAAAGACATTTGCGACGAAATGTCGGACCATCAGGCGCTCGCTTTCCCGAAGATCAGGCTGGCATTCGTACCGCCGAACCCGAAGCTGTTGGACAGGGCAACCGCAATTTCACGCTTGCGCGCTGTCTTTGGAGCCAGATCGAGCGGCGTGTCAACTGCCGGGTCATCAAGGTTCAGTGTAGGCGGCGCGATCTGGTCGCGGATCGCCAGACAGGAGAAAATCGCCTCGACCGCGCCCGCCGCGCCCAGGAGATGCCCGATGGCCGATTTCGTCGAGGACATCGTGGCCCGCCCGGCGGCATTGCCCAGCAACCGCTCGACCGCGGCGAGTTCGATCACATCGGCCATGGTCGATGTGCCATGCGCGTTGATGTAGTCGATCTGATCAGGCGAGATCCCGGCGCGATCCACCGCCGCCTGCATCGAGCGCAGCGCACCGTCGCCGTCCTCGGAGGGGGCGGTGATGTGATAGGCATCGCCCGACATGCCATAACCCAAGACCTCAGCGTAAATCTTCGCCCCGCGCGCCACAGCATGCTCATAGGCTTCAAGCACCACGACGCCAGCGCCCTCGCCCATCACGAACCCGTCGCGATCCGCATCATAGGGGCGCGAGGCCGCTTGCGGATCATCCGGGCGCTTGGTCGAAAGCGCCTTGCAGGCATTGAACCCAGCGATCCCGATTTCCGAGATCGGGCTTTCCGCACCGCCTGCGATCATCACATCCACATCGCCCCACTGGATCAGCCGCGCCGCATCGCCAATGGCATGCGCGCCGGTCGAGCAGGCCGTGACGACAGCGTGGTTCGGCCCCTTGAACCCGTAGCGGATGGACACCTGCCCCGAGACGAGGTTGATCAGCGCCGAAGGGATGAAGAAGGGCGACACCCGGCGCGGGCCACGGTCCTTGATCAGCACTGCCGTATCGGCAATCGCCGAAAGCCCGCCAATGCCCGAGCCGATCATCACACCTGTGCGCAGGCGACTTGCTTCATCTTCGGGCATCCAGCCAGCGTCGCGCACAGCCTGATCTGCGGCAGCCATACCATAGAGGATGAACTCATCGACCTTACGCGCTTCTTTCGGGGCCATCCAGTCATCGGGATTGAACGTGCCATCCGTGCCATCGCCGCGCGGGACCTCACAGGCATAGGTGGTCGCAAGCGGGCTGGCATCAAAGCGCGTGATCGGTCCGGCCCCGGATTGCCCTGCCAGAAGCCGGGACCAGGTTTCTTCGACCCCGCAAGCCAGAGGCGTGACCATTCCCAGCCCTGTGATGACAACTCTGCGCATTCTGCCCTCGTGGATTCAACCTAGCATCTGCCTCGGGTGATACCGGGATTTTCGTGGCGGGGGAAGGGTCTCGCCCCTGTCAGTTGCGAAGTCTCGCTGAAATCGCCTGGCCTTGAGGCGATCTTGTTCAGGGTCGGGTTCCGTCAGGCAGGATACGCATTCCAGCGTTGATCCGCAGATTGCAGGACGCATTGGAACGAAAAACGCCATCCCAAAGGGGATGGCGTTCAGAACAGATGCCGATCGGTCTCCGCTCAGCTGGCTTCGCTGATGAATTTCACCGCATCGCCAAAGGTCTGGATGTTCTCTGCTGCATCGTCGGGGATTTCGATGCCGAATTCCTCTTCAAACGCCATGACCAACTCGACCGTGTCAAGGCTGTCTGCGCCCAGATCGTCAATGAAGGACGCGCCCTCGGTGATCTTGCCTTCGTCAACGCCCAGATGCTCGACCACGATCTTTTTCACACGATCCGCGATATCGCTCATGTTCTTCCCCTCAGGTTTTGCCGCTTCGCGGCCTGAAATTCCCTCGTCCGCCACAGATCGCGGCAAGTCGTCCGCGCCCTTTAGGCAGATTGTCACGGCAGGTCAAGACCTCTGCTGCCCGCCTGACGCGACCCCGCTGCCTATAGCACACGCCCCGCCACGCACAAATCATTTGTGCGCTCAGACCATCGCCATGCCGCCATTCACATGCAGGACCGCACCGGTGACATATGCCGCCTCCGGGCTGCTGAGATAGAGTGTCGCCGCCGCGATGTCCTCTGGTGTCCCCATGCGCCCTGCCGGGATGCGGGCATTGATCGCGGATTGCTGCGCGTCGGTCAGCGCCTCGGTCATGGGCGTTGCGATGAAGCCCGGCGCCACGCAGTTGACCGTGATCCCGCGCGAGGCGACTTCCTGCGCCAGCGCTTTTGACAGCCCCACCAGCCCCGCCTTGGAGGCGACGTAATTCGCCTGCCCCGGATTGCCCGTCGCGCCCACCACAGAGGAGATATTCACGATCCGCCCCCAGCGCGCCTTCATCATGCCGCGCAGCGCCCCCCGCATCAGCCGCATCGAGGCAGTGAGATTCACATCCAGCACCTCGGCCCATTGCGCATCCGACATGCGCATCATCAGCGTGTCGCGCGTGATCCCGGCATTGTTGACCAGAATATCGAGCCCGCCCATCGCCTCCGTCGCGACTTTCGGCAGGGCGTCTACAGCTTCCGGATCCGACAGATTGCAGGGCGTGACATAGGCGCGCGTTCCCAACTCTTCCGCGAGCGCCAGCAAGGGCGCTTCGCGGGTGCCCGACAAGGCAACCGTCGCGCCTGCCCCGTGCAGCGCGCGCGCAATCGCCGCGCCAATGCCGCCAGAGGCCCCTGTCACCAATGCGGTTTTTCCTGTCAGATCAAACATGCCAAGTCCTTTCCTGCGCCTCAATCTGCGTTTCGCCGCGCTCTATACCAAGCTGCGCCGCGCAGCGCCATTGCCAAACCCTTGCGGCTCTGCTTTGTGTCGCGCATTGGCGAAAGGGACGATCATGCTCAGCCGTGACGAGATGTCAGCCTTGTTCAAGATCGGCGTGCACGCCGCCGACCCGGCGCAGGCCGTCATCAGCGGACTGTCGCAATGCCCCGGCCTTGCGCCCAGCCATGTGATCGCCTTCGGCAAGGCTGCCTGCGCGATGGCCCGCGCCGCGCTCGACCACCTGCCCGCGCCGCGCCATGCGCTTGTCGTGACCAATCCCGAAAATGCCGCGCCGGTCGCCGGGGCCGAAGTGTTCACCGCCGCGCATCCTGTCCCCGATGAACGCGGACTGCGCGCAGGCCGCGCGGTGATGAAAATCTTGGACAAAACCACTGCGCAGGACAGGGTTCTGGCACTGGTCTCTGGCGGGGCTTCGGCCCTCCTGCCCGCCCCTGTGCCGGGGCTGAGCCTGTCCGACAAAGCCGAGGTCAGCCGTCTGCTGCTTGCTGCCGGGCTCGATATCACCGCGATGAACGCTGTGCGCCAGCACCTGTCGCAGCTCAAGGGCGGTGGCTTCCTGCGTCGCGCCGCGCCTGCCCCGGTCACTGCGCTGATCCTCTCCGATGTGATCGGCGACGATCTGCGCGCCATCGCCTCCGGCCCCACCGCTGCACCGCTTCTGCCGCGCGCCCAAGCCGTGGACCTTTTGCACAAGGCACAGCTCTGGGACCGCCTGCCCGAGCAGGCCCGTGCGGCCCTCACCCGTCCCGAGACGGACGCGGCCTTACCCGAGGCGCGCAACATCCTCATCGGCTCAAACGCGAAATCGCTCGACGCGATGGCAGCGGCCCGCAAGGACGCTCTGCGCGATCCCGAGCCGCTGGTCGGGGATGTGACTGAGGCCGCGCAGCGCGTGGTCGCGCGACTGCGCACTGGCCCAGGTCTGACGCTGATGGGCGGCGAGACGACAGTGACCCTGCGCGGCTCCGGGCGCGGCGGGCGCAATCAGGAACTGGCCCTGCGCGTGGCGCTGGCGCTCGACGGGCAAGCGGGCTGGCGCTTCCTGTCGGCCGGCACGGACGGGCGCGACGGCCCGACTGAGGCCGCGGGAGCGATTGTCGATGGCGACACTTGCGCGCGCATCCGCATGAAGGGCGGCGATCCGGTGGCGCTGCTCGCCAATAATGACAGCTTCGCCGCGCTGGAGCTTGCAGGCGATCTGCTGATCACGGGCGGCACCGGCACGAATGTCGCCGATCTGCAAATCCTCTCGGTGGACAAGTGATCCTCTTGCGAGGCGCGCGAGCCTGACCTAAAGACGCGTCATGAGCATACATGAACGCCTCCTGATCATCGACTTCGGCAGCCAGGTCACGCAGCTAATCGCGCGGCGCCTGCGTGAGTTGAGTGTCTATTGCGAAATCCATCCCTACAACCGGGTCGATGACGCGTTCCTCGACAGCTTCGCGCCCAAAGCGATCATTTTCTCGGGCGGGCCGGATTCGGTCACACGCGCGGGCTCGCCCCGCCCGCCTGCCCGCGCCTTCAGCCTGGGCGTGCCGATTCTCGGCATCTGCTACGGCCAGCAGGTCATGATGCAGGAACTCGGCGGGCTCGTGGAAAGCGGCGATGGCACTGCGGAATTCGGCCGCGCACTGGTCTCGCCCGCAGGCGCGCCCCTGCCGCTCTTGGAGGACTGGTTCGCCGCAGGCCCGGAACAGGTCTGGATGAGCCATGGCGATCATGTCAGCCGCATCGCGCCCGGCTTCGAGGTCTATGGCACCTCGCCCGGCGCGCCCTTCGCGATCACGGCGGATGTGGCGCGCAATTTCTTCGCGGTCCAGTTCCACCCGGAGGTTCATCACACGCCGCGCGGCGCAAAACTCTATGAGAATTTCGTGCGGCTGGCGGGGTTCACGGGCGATTGGTCGATGGCCAGCTACCGCGAGGAAGCGATTGCGAAAATCCGCGCGCAGGTGGGCGACAAGCAGGTGATTTGCGGCCTGTCCGGCGGCGTTGATTCCTCGGTCGCGGCCGTGCTGATCCATGAAGCCATCGGCGATCAACTGACCTGCGTCTTCGTCGATCACGGCCTCTTGCGCCTCAACGAGGCCGATGAGGTCGTCTCGATGTTCCGCGACACTTACAACATCCCGCTGATCCATGCTGATGAGGCCGATCTGTTTCTGGGTGAGTTGGAGGGCGTCTCCGATCCCGAAACAAAGCGCAAGATCATCGGCAGATTGTTCATCGAGGTGTTCCAGAAATACGCGAGCGAGATCGAGGGCGCGGAATTTCTCGCGCAAGGCACGCTGTACCCGGATGTGATCGAATCGGTGAGTTTCTCCGGCGGGCCGTCGGTCACGATCAAATCACACCATAATGTCGGTGGCTTGCCCGAAAAGATGGGTCTGAAACTGGTCGAGCCGCTGCGGGAGCTTTTCAAGGACGAAGTGCGCGCCTTGGGCCGCGAGCTGGGCCTGCCCGAGCGCTTCATCGGTCGCCACCCCTTCCCCGGCCCCGGTCTTGCGATCCGCTGTCCGGGCGAAATCACGCGCGACAAGCTCGACATTCTGCGCAAGGCCGATGCCGTCTATATCGACCAGATCCGCAAACACGGGCTCTATGATGAGATCTGGCAGGCTTTCGCCGCGATCCTTCCGATGCGGACAGTCGGTGTGATGGGCGACGGGCGGACCTATGATTACGCGCTGGCCTTGCGCGCGGTCACCAGCGTCGATGGGATGACGGCGGATTATTTCCCGTTCAGCCACGATTTCCTTGGCGAGACCGCAACGCGGATCATCAACGAAGTGCGCGGAATCAATCGCGTCTTCTACGACTGCACCTCCAAACCGCCCGGCACGATCGAGCTGGAATAACCTCCCAAAGCGCAGATGGCACAGGCTTTTCGCGACCTGGTTGCGCAGGGCGCGCAAGCGCTTTGCCTAAAATTGAAATGCCCTGCCAAGGCGCGTTTACAATCGCGCGCGCTGCTGCTCGAAAAGCTTTTCTAACGCAAAATCGCATGCTACGCAGAAAGCAAGGCAGGAAAACTGCCGGGGCACGCGCGCGGAGTCTGAGCGATCCGACAGGGCGGGCTGACGATAACAACATTGGGAGATATCAGATGAAAAGACTGCTTCTTGCCAGCACGGCGCTGGCTTTCTCGGCGGGCCTTGCGCAAGCTGAGGTCAAGATGGGTGTGCTTCTGGGCTTCACGGGCCCCATCGAAGCCATCACGCCGATGATGGCTGACGGGGCGGAACTGGCCTTCCGCGAGATCAGCGAAAGCGGCCTGTTTCTCGGCGGCGAAACCATCACTCCGGTCCGCGCCGATTCGACCTGCGTTGACAGCTCCGCCGCGCAAGCCGCAGCCGAGCGCCTGATCTCGTCGGATGGGGTCGTCGCCATCATGGGCGCGGATTGCTCCGGCGTGACGATGGCGATCCTGCAAAACGTCGCAATGTCGGCAGGCGTTCCGATGATCTCACCGTCTGCCACCTCGCCTGCTTTCACAACCGTCGAGTCGAACGGGTTGTTCTTCCGCACATCGCCCTCGGACGCCCGTCAAGGCGAGGTGCTGGCCGGGATCGTCATGGAACGCGGCTTCAATGAAGTGGCCCTGACCTACACCAATAACGATTACGGCGCAGGCTTTGCCAACGCTTTCGAAGAATCCTTCATCGCGAACGGTGGCAGCATCACATCGAAAGTGGCGCATGAAGAGGCGCGTGGCGATTATTCGGCCGAAGTCGGACAGCTCGCGGCCGCCGGGGGCGATGCGCTGGTGATCCTGGGCTATATCGACGGGGGCGGCTCGATGCTGCGCACGGCCTATGAGCTTGGTGCGTTCGAGAATTTCTTCATCGGTGACGGGATGTATGGCGACGAACTGGTCGCATCCGTCGGCTCCGGCATCGAGGGCACCATCGGGACTGTGCCCTGGGCGGATGGCGAAGGCGCGGATCGGTTCCACGACATGGCGGAAGAAGCCGGGTTCCAGGGCCAGTCAAGCTACACGCGCGAGAGCTATGATGCTGCCGCACTTCTCGCTCTGGCCGCACAGGCTGCAGGCGAAGCGACACCCGAGGGCATTGCCGCCAATATCCTGAATGTCGCCAACGCCCCCGGTGAAGAAATCCTGCCCGGCGATCTGGCGCGTGGTCTGGAGATCCTCGCCGAAGGTGGTGAGATCAATTATATGGGCGCCACCAATGTGACGCTGGTCGGCCCCGGTGAAGCCGCCGGGTTCTACCGTGAATACGTCATCGAGGATGGCGAATTCGTAACGGTGCAGTTCCACTGACACGATCCGGATCCGCAAGGATCCTGCTGGCCCGGGGCGCGCGCAAACCCCCGGGCCTTTTCTCGACAAGCCCGAGGGGATGAAGATGGCAATGATCCGGGTCGAAAACCTGCACAAGCATTTCGGCGGGTTTCATGCTGTGGACGGGGCAACGCTTGAGATCGCGAAAGGCTCGATCACAGGGCTGATTGGCCCGAATGGCGCTGGAAAAACAACGCTTTTCAATGTGATCGCGGGCGTTCTTCCACCAACATCGGGGCGCGTGTTGATGGAAGGTGAAGATATCACCGGACTTCCGCCGCATACCTTGTTTTCCAAGGGCTTGTTGCGCACATTTCAGATCGCACATGAATTTCACTCGATGACCGTGCGTGAGAACCTGATGATGGTGCCACCCGGCCAGTCTGGGGAAAATCTGTGGTCCGCATGGTTCCATGGCGCGCAGGTCAAGGCCGAAGAAGCGCGCATCCGGGCCCGCGCCGACAAGGTGCTGGATTTTCTGACCATCAGCCATATCGCTGATGAAAAAGCCGGGCAGATTTCCGGCGGGCAAAAGAAGCTTCTCGAACTGGGCCGCACCATGATGACGGATGCGAAGATCGTCTTTCTCGACGAGGTCGGCGCGGGCGTGAACCGCACGCTGCTGAACACGATTGCCGATGCGATTGTCCGGCTGAACAAGGAGCAGGGCTATACATTCGTCGTGATCGAGCATGATATGGATTTCATCGGGCGGATTTGCGATCCGGTGATCTGCATGGCGGAAGGCAAAGTGCTCGCCCAAGGCACGCTCGATGAGATCAAAGCCAATGAGGATGTGATCGAAGCCTATCTCGGCACTGGTCTGAAAAACAAATTGGTGCAGGAGGAAGGCCATGTTTGATGTCATTCACAAAGGCTGCATCGGCCTTGTTTTCGCTTTTGCGGCCACATCGGCGCAGGCGACCTCGGAGGCTTGTTCCCCGCTGCCGGGCGGTTTCGAGTTCTGTCCGGGCAGCTCTGACTGGGCCGGGGCCGAAGTGGTGCCCTTCACCAATGGCGTGGCCTTCGATCTGCCGCCCTACTGGCTGGAAG
>PXDM01000416.1 GCA_003565055.1 Paracoccaceae bacterium | reverse complement strand
GTGAACCAATGGGCGAAAAAGGCCGTGCTGCTGGGCTTTCGCATCAAGGATATGGAGCCGCAATCAGGCGGGCCGCAGGGCAGCGGCTGGTGGGACAAGGTCGACAGCAAGTTCAAGGGCTGGGGCGAGAACCGCTGGAAGGATGCAGGCTTTCGCGCGGTTCCGAACTGTGTCGTGCGCAAATCCGCCTATATCGCACCGGGCGTGGTGCTGATGCCGAGCTTCGTCAATCTCGGCGCTTATGTCGACAGCGGCACGATGGTCGATACCTGGGCCACAGTGGGCAGCTGCGCGCAGATCGGCAAGAATGTGCATCTCTCGGGCGGGGTGGGCATTGGCGGTGTGCTGGAGCCGATGCAGGCCGGGCCCACGATCATCGAGGATAATTGCTTCATTGGCGCGCGTTCGGAGGTGGTCGAGGGCTGCATCGTGCGCGAAGGCTCGGTGCTCGGCATGGGCGTCTTCATCGGCAAATCGACCAAGATCGTGGACCGCGAAACCGGGACGGTCAGCTATGGCGAAGTCCCGCCCTATTCGGTGGTGGTCGCGGGCTCGATGCCGTCCAAGAATGGCATCAACCTTTACTGCGCAGTGATCGTGAAACGCGTCGATGCGCAGACCCGTTCCAAGACCGGCATCAACGAGTTGCTGCGCGACTGAGCTTCATCTTTGCCCAAATATCCGCGGGGGATTTTCAAGGGGGTATGCATACCCCCTTGAAGCAGGGAGTTTGAGGGGCGGCAGCCCCTCAAGCCCTCCTCGGCGCTGCCGCCCGCCGCAACCGGTCATTGATCGCGGCCCCCAGGCCCCGCTCTGGCACAGGCGCAACTGCGATCGGCCGCCCCATGGCATCCGCTGCATGCAGCACGGCAAATAGTCGCGCGGCGGCTTCCTCCAGATCGCCCGTCTGCGACAGCGAGAACTCTGCGCCCTCACATTCCGGCCCGAATCCGATCCAGACCTCACTGGGCCTGGGTGCGCGCACATTCAGCCGCAGCGTCGCGCGGGGCGCGTAATGCGCGGCCAACTGGCCGGGGGCCGTCACCTTGCCCGACGCATCGCGCCCGAGCGGCGCGCCCAGCACCGCCTCCAGCGCCTCGCGGCTGATGCCGCCTTCGCGCAACAACAGCGCCGCCTCTCCGTCAAATCCCACGATGCTCGATTCCAGTCCCACTGCGCAGGCCCCGCCATCGAGCACCGCCGCGATGCGCCCCCCCAGCCCCGCCAGAACATGCGCAGGGGTTGTCGGGCTGATCCGGCCCGATGGGTTGGCGGAAGGTGCCGCAACAACTCCGCCAAAGGCCGTCAGCAGCGCGCGGGCGACGGGATGAGCGGGCAGGCGCAGCGCGACGCTGTTGAGCCCCGCTGTGACCGCAGGCGCAAGCCCGTGACCCGCGCGTAAAGGCGCGACCAGCGTCAGCGGCCCCGGCCAGAAGGCGCGGGCGAGCGCCAATCCTCGCTGCGGGATCTCGGCCAAAGCCCGCGCCTGATCGAGATCTGCCAGATGCACGATCAGCGGGTTATGCTGCGGCCTGCCCTTGGCTGCGAAAATCCCCGCCACTGCGTCGGGGTTGCGCGCGTCACCGGCCAGCCCATAGACGGTTTCGGTGGGCATCGCGACCAGCGCGCCAGCTGACAGCAGCCGCGCGGCCTCAGTGATCCCCGCTTGCGTGGGGGCAAGCTGCCGAGTGGTCTCTTGGGGGGCATCCATGCTCGTGACGTCGCGTTCTGTTTCAGGATCGGGGCCAAAGCCGCTAGAACTTCTGGCAGCGGCTGTCTTAGGCGCTTGCGCGCCCCTTGCCAAGCCAGCCCGAAGCCTTGGACCGAACGGAGCCCTGACGATGACCTACCGCGCCCCCCTTCGCGATTTCAACTATCTTCTCGACCAGATCGTGGGCTTCGATGAGGTGCAGGCGACCGAGCGCTTCTCTGAGGCCACGCCCGACACGGTGCAGGCGATCCTGAGCGAAGCGGCGAAACTCACCGAAGAGGTGATGGCCCCGCTGCAGCGCGTAGGCGACCAGCATCCGGCGCAGCTTGACAACGGGGTTGTGCGCACGCCACCCGGTTTCGCCGGTGCCTTCGGCGCCATAGCCGAGGGCGGCTGGCTGGGCATCGCTGCGCGCCCGGAGCATGGCGGCATGGGCCTGCCGCAGACGCTTGCGGTGGCCGTGCATGACATGATGTCCGCGGCCTGCCTGTCGCTTCAGGTCAATGCGCTCCTGACGCTGGGCCAGATCGAGGCGCTGGAGCATCATGCCTCGGATGCGATCAAGACGCTCTATCTCCCGAAGCTGATTTCGGGCGAATGGACCGGCACGATGAACCTGACCGAGCCGCAAGCGGGCAGCGATGTGGGTGCGCTGCGCAGCCGTGCCGAGCCGCGCGGCGACGGCACTTACGCGATCACGGGCCAGAAGATTTACATCTCCTACGGCGATCACGATTTCGGTGGCAATATCTGTCATCTCGTGCTCGCGCGCCTGCCCGACGGGGCCGAGGGCACGCGCGGGATCAGCCTGTTTCTGGTGCCGAAATTCCTGCCCGGTGACGATGGCAGCCTCGGGCCGCGCAATGCGGTGCAGGCCGTGTCGCTGGAGCATAAGCTGGGGCTGCATGGCTCGCCCACGGCCGTGATGGAATATTCCGGCGCGACCGGCTGGCTGGTGGGCGAGGAACACAAGGGCATGGCCGCGATGTTCACCATGATGAACAATGCCCGCGTCTGTGTCGGGGTGCAGGGCATCGGCGTGGCCGAGGCGGCTTATCAGCACGCCTTTGCTTACGCCCGCGACCGCCAGCAGGGGCCGACCCCGCGCGGCGCGCGCGATGCGATCCTCGGCCATGCCGATGTGCGGCGCATGCTCGCGCAGATGAAGGCTGAACTGTTCGCGGTGCGCGCCATAGCGCTCGCCAATGCGGTCGCCATCGACATGGCAACGGCCACCGGCTCTGCGGAATGGGCGGCGCGCGCGGCTTTCCTGACCCCGATCACCAAGGCGCAGGGCACCGAGACCGGCATGGCCGTCGCGCAGGACGGCATCCAGATCCATGGCGGCATGGGCTTTGTCGAAGAAACCGGGGCCGCGCAATTCCTGCGCGATGTGCGCGTGACGGCGATCTATGAGGGCACGAATGGCATTCAGGCGATGGATCTCGTCGGGCGCAAGATGATGGACGGAGGCGAGGCGGCCTTCCGGCTGTTGCAGGAAATCGAGGACGGGGCCGAAGCCGCCCGCGCGAGCCTGCCGGATCTGGCCGAACCCGTCTGGCAGGCCGCAGAAACGCTGCGTGAGGCGACGGAATGGCTGATCGCCCAGCCGATGAATGACCGCTTCGCCGGGGCCACGTCCTATCTGCGCGCCTTCGCGCGGGTCTTGGGCGCGCATTACCACTTGCGGGCCGCGCGCGATGCGGGCGGCGCGCGTCTGGCGCTCGCGCAGGTCTACATCACGCGGCTTTTGCCGGAACATGCGGCCTGCCTCACGGCCTTGCGCGCAGGGGCGGATGGGCTATACCGTCTGTCAGACGAGGATTTGGCGGCATAAGTGATGAAAGATGAGATGACCGGGCTGCGGCACCCTTTCGCCACAGCACCCGACGAAGGCACCATGGTCGAGGTCGCGCCCGGCGTGCTCTGGGCGCGCTTGCCCCTGCCGATGGCGCTGGATCATGTGAATGTCTATGCGCTCGATGATGGTGATAGCTGGACTGTGTTCGACACAGGGCTCGACACGCGGCGCAATCGTGGCATCTGGGTCAAGTTGCTGGCCGGTCCGCTGCGCGGCAAGCGCGTGCGCCGGGTCATCGCGAGCCATCACCACCCGGACCATATCGGCCTCGCGGGCTGGTTTCAGAACGACAATGTCACGCTGATGACCAGCCGCACGGCCTGGCTCTTCGCGCGGATGCTGGTGCTGGATGCGCAGGACCGCCCCTTGCCCGAGACGCTGGAGTTCTGGCGCCGCGCCGGGATGGATCCGGACATCCTGCGCCAGCGCGCGGTCGAGCGGCCGTTCAATTTCTGCGATGTGGTGGCCCCCCTGCCGCTCGGGTTTCAGCGGCTGGAGGAAGGGCAGGTGATCCGCGCGGGCGGGCGTGACTGGGATGTGCGGCTGGGGCAGGGCCATGCGCCCGATCAGGTGACGCTCTGGAGCCGGGATTGCCCGCTGGTCTTCGGCGCGGACCAGCTTTTGCCGGGGATTTCGCCCAATCTCGGGGTCTATGCCACTGAGCCCGAGGCCGATCCGGTTGCCGAATGGCTGGAAAGCTGCACCCGGTTTCAGGTTTTCGCGCGCGAGGATCATCTGGTCCTGCCGGGCCACAAGCTGCCCTTTACCGGGCTGCCCCTGCGGCTGGATCAGATGATCGAGAACCATCTGGGCGCCCTGCG
>PXDM01000224.1 GCA_003565055.1 Paracoccaceae bacterium | reverse complement strand
CGGCTCAGCGCTGTTTACGCGTGGCGAGACGCAATCGCTTTGCGTGACCACGCTCGGCACGGGCGATGACGAGCAATTCATCGACGCGCTGACCGGCAACAGCAAATCGAACTTCCTGCTGCATTACAACTTCCCCCCCTATTCGGTGGGCGAGGTCGGGCGTTTCGGCCCTCCGGGTCGGCGCGAAGTGGGTCACGGCAAGCTCGCATGGCGCGCGCTTCAGGCGGTGCTGCCCGCGGCGACCGATTTCCCCTACACGATCCGCATGGTCTCCGAGATCACGGAATCGAACGGGTCAAGCTCCATGGCCACGGTCTGCGGCGGCTCGCTGTCGATGATGGATGCGGGCGTGCCGCTGAAAGCCCCCGTGGCAGGTGTCGCGATGGGTCTGATACTCGAAGATGATGGCCGTTTCGCGGTGCTGACCGACATTCTTGGCGACGAGGATCACCTCGGCGACATGGATTTCAAGGTCGCGGGCACCGAAGGCGGCATCACCTCGCTGCAGATGGATATCAAGGTCGCGGGCATCACTTTCGAGATCATGGAACAGGCGCTGGCACAGGCCAAGGACGGGCGTCTGCACATTCTGGGTGAAATGTCTAAAGCGCTGAGCGCGCCGCAGGGCTTTAGCCAGTATGCGCCGAAGATCGAGACGATGCAGGTGCCGACCGACAAGATCCGCGAAGTGATCGGCACGGGTGGCAAGGTCATCCGCGAGATCGTCGAAGTCTCGGGCGCGAAGGTCGATATCAACGATGACGGCATCATCAAGATCGCCTCGAACGATCAGGAGGCCATCAAGAAAGCCTATGACATGATCTATTCGATCGTGGCCGAGCCGGAAGTTGGCAAGATCTACACCGGCAAAGTGGTGAAGCTCGTCGATTTCGGCGCTTTCGTGAACTTCTTCGGCAAGCGCGACGGGCTGGTGCATGTCAGCCAGATCGAAAACCGCCGCCTGAACCATCCGTCGGATGCGCTCAAGGAAGGTCAGGAAGTGAAGGTCAAGCTTCTGGGCTTCGATGATCGCGGCAAGGTCCGGCTGGCCATGAAGATGGTCAATCAGGAAACCGGCGAAGAGATCGTGGAAGAAAAAGCAGAGTAAGCCTGCATCTTGCACAACAGTAAAAAGCCCCGGAGGAAACTCCGGGGCTTTTTTCATGTTCACACTAAAAGAAAAATCAGCCCTGACGTGCCTTGAATTTCTTTTGAGTCTTGTTGATCACATAGACCCGGCCCTTGCGGCGCACGATTTGGCAATCGCGGTGACGGCTCTTGAGCGACCGGAGCGAGTTCTTGACCTTCATGGCCGTTCTCCTGTTCGCGGCGCGCATGCGCCCCTTGGGTTGGTCCTGCACTTGCAGGGGTGAATGGTGGGCACGACAAGGTTCGAACTTGTGACCCCTACGATGTCAACGTAGTGCTCTACCACTGAGCTACGCGCCCTGATTTGGGTCTTGCCACGTCCCTGAAATAAAAGGGACGCGGCCTGTCCCGCGTCAATTGCCACCGCCTATAAAAGGAGTCGCCGAGATGATCAAGGGCTTTTGCAACTGCATTTGCATCGTCTATACTCTCTGAAAGCGATAGTGGATCTGATGCACGCATACGACTTCATTCCGGCCCAGAGCCCCAGCAGCGCAGTCGTATTCGCCTCGCCGCATAGCGCACGGGTCTATCCGCCGGATTTCATGGCCATGACCGTGCTGGAGCCGACAGTGCTGCGCTCCTCGGAAGATGCCTATGTCGATTGCTTCTTGCGCGAAGCCAGCGCGGCCGGGGCGCCCGTGCTCCTCGGCGGGGTGCCGCGCGCCTATGTGGATTACAACCGCGATGCGACGGAGCTTGACCCGGCGCTGATTGCCGGGGTTTCGGTCCATGGGCTCAATCCGCGCATCAGCTCCGGTCTGGGCGTGATCCCGCGTGTTGTGGCGGGCGGGCGCGCGATCTATCGCGGCAAGATCACCCGCGCCGAGGCCGAGCGGCGTCTGCGCGACTACTGGCACCCCTATCATGCGCGGCTCGAGTCGCTGATGGCCGCGCATTGCGAGCGATTCGGACGTGCGATCCTTCTGGACATGCATTCCATGCCGCGCGACGCCGTGAGCATGAACCGCCAGCATACCTCGCTGCGCCCCGATATCGTGCTGGGCGACCGTTTCGGGGCCGCAGCCCATGCCTCGGTCACCGAGGCCGTGGCCGAGGTCTTCACCGCCGCCGGGTTGCGCGTCGCGCGCAATTCACCCTTTGCGGGGGCCTATATCACCCAGCGCCACGGCACCCCGTCGCGCAATCGCCACGCCATCCAGATCGAGATTGACCGCGGCCTCTATCTCGACGAACGGCGCGTCGCCCCGAGCCGCGATTTCGCCGAATTTCGGACGCTGATGGACCGCATCGTGACCGATCTGGTCGATCTGGGCCGCGATTCGGCGCAAGATCACGCATTGGCCGCCGAATAGTCCACGGCCCGGCAGGTTTATCCGCGCCGGACGGTTTTTGAGCGTCAAACCAATAGATTGCCCTGACGTTTCGCCTATACTAGCCCCATGGACATCATTGCATTCGTCGGCGCGCTCGCCGTGCTCTTCATCGTGATCGGGATTTCAGAGCCGCTCTCCGAGCGCATGCGGCTGCCCTTCACCGTGAGCCTTGCGCTGGTGGGCGCGCTGATTGGCGCGATCGCGCTGTTTGTCCTGTCCAGCGACATCAGCGACAGTCTCAACCCGCTGCTGCGCCGCCTGCTGGAGTTGCCGATCCGTTCCAATATTTTCCTCTATGTTCTGCTGCCCACGCTGCTCTTTCAGGTCGCGCTGGTGGTCAATGCGCGGCGCATGCTCGATGACTGGGTGCCGATCCTCGTCATGGCCGTGGGGGCTGTGGTTGTCTCGACTGTGATCATCGGCTACGCGCTCACGCCCTTCACCACGCTGCCGCTCGTCGCCTGCCTTCTCATCGGGGCGATTGTCTCGACCACGGACCCCTCTGCGGTGGTCAGCATCTTCCGCAATATCGCCGCCCCCCAACGCCTGAGCCGCATTGTCGAGGGCGAGAGCCTGCTCAATGACGCCGCCGCCATCGCGCTTTTCGGCTTTTTCCTGAGCTTCGTCATGCTGGGCGTCCCGGATCCGAGCCTGCGCGACGGGCTGGTGATCTTCCCCTGGCTCCTGTTTGGCGGCACCGCGCTGGGGCTGGTGCTTGCGCGGCTTGCCATTGCGCTCATGGCCGTGATGCCGGGCTTTGCGCGTGCGCAGGTCTCGGTCAGCGTGGCTCTGCCCTATCTGACCTATATCATCGCCGAACAGGTGCTCTCGACCTCGGGCGTGATCGCGGTCGTGGTGGCGGGGCTCACGCTCAATCTGACCGGGCCGGGGCGGATCACGCCCGTCAGCTGGACCTATCTGCGCGAGGTCTGGGAGGTGCTCGCCTATTGGGCGGGCGCGCTGATCTTCATTCTGGCCGCGCTCCTGATCCCGCGCCTGATGGGCGATCTGCGGATCAGCGATCTCTATCTGATCATGGTCATCATCACCGCCGCTTTCGTGGCCCGCGCGATCATCCTCTGGGGCATGCTGCCTGCGCTGACCGCGTTGCGCCTCTCACCGCGCGTGGACACGCCCTACCGCGCGGCGATCCTGTGGGGGGGGTTGCGCGGTGCGGTCACGCTGGCGCTGGCGCTTGCCGTGACGGAAAGCACGCTGGTCCCGCCCGCGATCAAGCGCGAAGTGGGGATCCTCGCCACAGGCTTCACGCTGTTTACGCTGCTGGTGCAGGGGATTTCACTGCGCTGGGTGATCGGCTGGCTGGGGCTGAGCAAGCTGCCGCGTCTCGATCAGGCGCTGTCGCATCAGGTCATCGCGGTCGCGCTGCAGAATGTGCGCGAGGAAGTCGCCGAGACCGCGCGCGATTACCGCCTGCCGCAAGAGGTGATCCGCTCCGAGGCCAAGCGCTTCGCCGAGAAGCTCGACCGCGCCGTGGAGCTTGCCGAGACCGCCGAGGCCATTCCCGACCGCGACCGCATCACGCTGGGTCTGGTGGCGCTGGCCGGGCGCGAGCGCGATCTGATCATCGAGTATTTCCGCCAGCAGCTTTTCTCGTCGCGGCTGGTGGACCGGATGCTGTCCGATGTCGACCGGCTGATCGAACAGACGCGCGGCGGGGGGCGCAATGACTACCGCGCGGCAGGTCGGCGGGCGCTGGGCTACGGGTCGTGGTATCGGCTGGCCGTGTGGCTGCACAACCGGCTGCGCTGGTCGCTGCCGCTGGAGCGCATGACCGCCGAGCGTTTCGAGATCCTGATGAACCAGCGCCTGATCCAGTTGTCCGGCGGACGGCTGGTGCTGCCGACCTGCGCCCATTGCGACGCGGGCGACGGCGGCTTCAGTTTCCCGG
>PXDM01000437.1 GCA_003565055.1 Paracoccaceae bacterium | reverse complement strand
CTTTTGTCAGGAAGCCTGCCCGGTCGATGCTATCGTCGAAGGACCGAATTTCGAATTCGCCACCGAGACGCGCGAAGAGCTGTTCTACGACAAAGAGCGTCTGCTGGATAATGGCGAGCGTTGGGAAGCGCAGATCGCGCGCAATCTGGAACTCGACGCGCCATACCGTTAAACGCGTGCCAAGGGGCGCAAGGGCTGACACGATCAAAGGAACCCGAGGGACATGGGGATTGCCGATTACACTTTCTACGCTTTCGCGGTGACGATCCTGAGTTCGGGGATCATGGTCACTGTGGCGCGCAACCCGGTGCATGCTGTGCTCTGGCTCATTCTCGCCTTCCTGTCAGGGGCCGGGTTCTTCGTGCTTCTGGGGGCAGAATTCCTCGCGATGCTGCTGATCATCGTCTATCTGGGCGCGGTCGTGGTGTTGTTCCTCTTTGTGGTGATGATGCTCGATGTGGATTTCGCCACGCTGAAAGGGGAAGTGGCGCGCTATTTCCCCATTGCGGCGCTGGTCGGGCTGGTCTTGCTGATGCAGATGAGCTTGCTGGTGGGGTCGTGGCAGGCCGCGGACGGAGCGCTCGGTTTGCGTCAGGCGCCGACGCCGGACCCGAGGGAGTTCCACAACACCCAGGCCTTGGGGATGATCATCTATGATCAGTATTTCCTTGTTTTCCAGGTCTCCGGACTGGTGCTTCTGGTGGCGATGATCGGCGCGATTGTGCTGACGCTGCGTCACCGCAAGGATGTCAAGCGTCAGGATGTGAATGCACAGATGCACCGTGATCCGGGCAAGGCGCTGGAGCTGAAGGATATCAAGCCGGGGCAGGGGCTGGGCTGACCGCCTGCCTGCCGCGCGACGAAATAATTCGGGCTGCGCAAGCGCGCCCCAACAAAAACCGAGACGAGGGAACCTGATGGTAGGACTTGAACATTACCTGACCGTGGCGGCGGCATTGTTCGTCATCGGTATTTTCGGGATATTCCTGAACCGCAAGAATATCATCGTGATCCTGATGTCCATCGAGCTGATGCTGCTCGCGGTCAATATCAACCTCGTCGCGTTTTCGAGCTACCTCAATGACCTTGCCGGACAGGTCTTCACCATGTTCGTGCTGACGGTCGCTGCCGCCGAGGCGGCGATTGGTCTGGCCATTCTGGTCTGTTTCTTCCGCAACCGGGGCACGATTGACGTCGAAAGCGTCAACGTGATGAAAGGCTAAGTCCATGGCAGTAACGGTTCTTCTGGCCCCCCTGATCGGTGCGATCATTGCCGGGCTGTTCTGGCGCGCGATTGGCGAAAAACCTGCGCAGATCGTCGCAACAGGGCTGTTGTTCCTGTCAGCCTTCCTCAGTTGGGTGATCTTCCTGACCCATGACGGCAGCGTGCAGCAGATCACGCTGATGCGCTGGATCGACAGCGGCACGCTGGTGGGCGACTGGGCGATCCGGCTCGACCGTCTGACCGCCGTGATGCTGATCGTGATCACGACCGTCTCGGCGCTCGTGCATCTCTACAGCTTCGGCTACATGGCGCATGACGACAATTTCCGCGATGACGAGAGCTACCGCCCGCGCTTCTTCGCCTATCTGTCGCTTTTCACCTTCGCCATGCTGATGCTGGTGACAGCGGATAACCTCGTGCAGCTGTTCTTCGGCTGGGAAGGCGTGGGGCTGGCCTCGTATCTGCTGATCGGTTTCTATTTCCGCAAGCAAAGCGCAGGCGCTGCGGCGATGAAGGCGTTTATCGTCAACCGCGTTGGCGATATGGGGCTGATCCTCGCGCTGATGGTGATCTACTTCCTTGTCGACTCGATCCAGTATGACGATGTCTTCGCCGCTGCGGCTACGCTGTCAGAAACCACGGTGAGTTTCCTCTGGCGCGACTGGAACGCGGCCAATCTGATCGCCTTCCTGCTCTTTGTCGGTGCGATGGGCAAATCGGCACAGCTTCTGCTGCACACCTGGCTTCCCGACGCGATGGAAGGCCCGACGCCCGTTTCCGCGCTGATCCATGCGGCAACCATGGTCACGGCGGGGGTGTTCCTGATTGCGCGCATGTCGCCCCTGATGGAATACGCGCCCGAAGTGATGGGATTTGTCGTCTTCATCGGGGCGCTGACGGCGCTGTTTGCGGCGACTGTCGGGCTGGTGCAGAACGACATCAAGCGCGTGATTGCCTATTCGACCTGTTCGCAACTGGGCTTCATGTTCGTCGCCGCTGGCGTGGGCGTCTATTCGGTCGCGATGTTCCACCTGCTGACGCATGCCTTCTTCAAGGCGATGCTGTTCCTTGGCGCGGGCTCGGTCATCCACGGGATGCATCATGAGCAGGATATGCGCAATTACGGCGCTCTGCGCACGAAGCTGCCGATGACCTTCTGGGCGATGCTGATCGGCACGCTGGCGATCACTGGCGTCGGGATCCCGTTGACGATGATCGGCTTCGCGGGCTTTGTGTCCAAGGATGCGATCATTGAATCCGTCTTTGCTTCGGGCACGATCTATGCTTTCGCGATCCTTGTCTTTGCGGCCGGCCTGACCAGTTTCTACAGCTGGCGGCTGATGTTCCTGACCTTCTGGGGCGAGGCGCGCGGCGACAAGCACACGCATGAACATGCGCATGAAAGCCCGACCGTGATGCTGATCCCGCTGGGCGTGCTGGCGGTCGGTTCGGTGCTCGCAGGGATGGTGTTCTACGGGCCGTTCTTTGGCTCGACCGAACAGGTGCGCGACTATTTCGGCGCGGCGATCTTCATGGCCCCGGACAACAACCTTGTGACCGAGGCGCATTACGTCCCCGGCTGGGTCAAGGTTTCACCCTTCGTTGCGATGCTTGTGGGGCTTGGCATGGCGTGGCTTTTCTACATCCGCGACACGTCGCTGCCCAAGCGGCTGGCGGAGACCTTCCCCGGTGCCTATCAGTTCCTGCTCAATAAATGGTATTTCGACGAGATCTACGATTTCCTGTTCGTGCGCCCCTCCATGGCGCTGGGTCGTATCTTCTGGAAGAAGGGCGACGGGGCCACGATTGACGGCGGGATCAACGGGCTTGCGATGGGGGTCATTCCCTTCCTGACACGTCTCGCCGGACGCGCGCAATCGGGCTTCCTTTATCATTACGCCTTCGCAATGGGGCTGGGGATTATCGTGATCGTCACCTATGTCACGCTGAGCGGAGGGTCCAACTGATGCTGAACCTTCTGTCGATCATCACCTTCACCCCGGCCATCGCAGCAGCGATCCTCGCGATTTTCCTGCGCGGCGACGATAAAGCGGCGCAGGACAACGCCAAATGGGTTGCGCTGGTGGCGACTGTGGCAACCTTCGCTGTGTCGCTGATCCTGCTCTTCGGCTTTGACCCATCGGATACGGGCTTTCAATTCGTCGAGGAACATGACTGGATCATGGGCCTCACCTACAAGATGGGTGTGGACGGGATCTCGATCCTCTTCGTGATGCTGACCACCGCGCTCATGCCGATCACGATCGGGGCGTGCTGGAATGTCACGCATCGCGTCAAGGATTATATGATCGCCTTCCTGCTCCTAGAGACGCTGATGATCGGCGTCTTCACGGCGCTCGACATGGTGCTGTTCTACCTGTTCTTCGAGGCCGGTCTCATCCCGATGTTCCTGATCATCGGCATCTGGGGCGGCAAGGACCGGATCTATGCGTCCTTCAAATTCTTCCTCTACACTTTCCTCGGCTCGGTGCTGATGCTGGTCGCGATGATCGCGATGTATGTGGATGCCGGCACGACGGATATCCCGACGCTTCTGCAACATGAATTCAGCACCTCAACCTTCAGCCTGATGGGCTGGCAGGTCGTGGGCGGGATGCAAACGCTTCTGTTCCTCGCCTTCTTCGCCTCTTTCGCGGTGAAGATGCCGAGGTGGCCGGTGCATACCTGGCTGCCGGATGCGCATGTGCAGGCCCCGACAGCGGGCTCGGTGATCCTGGCGGCAGTGCTCTTGAAAATGGGCGGCTACGGCTTCCTGCGCTTCTCTTTGCCGATGTTCCCGGTGGCTTCCGATATCTTCGCGCCGCTGATCCTGTGGCTGTCGGCCATCGCGATTGTCTATACCTCGCTGGTGGCGCTGATGCAGGAAGACATGAAGAAACTCATCGCCTATTCGTCTGTCGCGCATATGGGGTTCGTCACCATGGGCATTTTCGCGGCAAACCAGCAGGGGCTCGACGGGGCGATCTTCCAGATGATCAGCCACGGCTTCATCTCGGGCGCGCTCTTCCTTGCGGTGGGCGTGATCTATGACCGTATGCATACGCGCGAGATCGTGGCCTATGGCGGGCTGATCAACCGGATGCCGGTCTATGCCGCGGTATTCCTGCTGTTCACCATGGCCAATGTCGGCCTGCCGGGGACGTCCGGGTTTG
>PXDM01000150.1 GCA_003565055.1 Paracoccaceae bacterium | reverse complement strand
CCTGATCATTGCGCGAGCGCGCCGTGTGCAGCCGCCCCGCAGGCGCGCCGATGATCTCGCGCAGCCGCGCCTCGACATTCATGTGGATGTCTTCCAGCGCGGTCGAGAAGGTGAAATCGCCCGCCTCAATCTCGGTCAGAACCTGCGCGAGGCCCGCATCAATCGCCGCCGCATCGTCCGGCGTGATGATCCCGGTCGCAGCCAGCATCGCCGCATGGGCGCGTGAGCCTGCGATATCCTGCGGTGCAAGGCGCTTGTCGAAGCTGATCGAGGCGTTGATCGCCTCCATGATCGCATCGGGGCCCGCGCTGAACCGCCCGCCCCACATCTGGTTTGCCGCTGACTTGTCCATAAAATCCACTTTCTGGCGCTGCCCGATCCGTCCCCGGCCTATACGCGCGCGACGCCGCGATGGCAATCAAGCCCTGCGCGGGGCCATCACGGCAAAACTATGTTGCCTTTTATCTATTCGGCGCGGCTTTAACTGGCAATTAAGCGCGCTGGGCGAGTTTGGTGGAAATCATGGAGCCAAAGTAGATGTCGCCCAGCCAGACTGACCAGTTTCCCGCGTATGATCCCATCCATTCCTCGCCACTGTCCTCTGCTGCCGAAGAAAAGCGCCTCGATACACTCGCGATGGTGCGTGAAGCACTGGATGAAAAGCGCAGCATCCTCGCCTATCAACCCGTCGTGCAGGCGCGCATGTCCAAACGCGCGGCGTTTTACGAAGGGCTGATCCGAATCGTCGATCATACCGGGCGCATCATCCCGGCGGGCGATTTCATGGATGAGGTCGAAACCAACGAACTCGGGCGGCGCATCGACTGTCTGGCGCTGGAACATGGGCTGCGGACGCTGGCCGAAGAACCAACGATCCGGCTGTCGATCAACATGTCGGCACGGTCCATCGGATATCCGGCCTGGCTCTCGACACTTGAACGCGGACTAAGGCAGGACCAGAGCATTGGCGAGCGGCTGATTCTGGAAATCACCGAATCCTCGGCCATGCTCATGCCCGATCTGGTCACGGTCTTCATGCAGGACATGCAGGAACGCGGCATCTGTTTCGCGCTCGACGATTTCGGGGCGGGCTATACCGCCTTTCGCTATCTCAAGGATTTCTACTTCGATATCGTCAAGATCGACGGCACCTTCATCCGCGATATCGGCCAGTCGCCGGACAATCAGATCCTCGTTCAGGCCCTCGTCTCCATCGCGCGCCATTTCGACATGTTCACTGTGGCCGAATGTGTCGAAACGGTCGAAGATGCTCGGATGCTTGTCGATATGGGCGTCGATTGCCTGCAGGGATATTTCTTCGGCGCACCCTCGACCGAAGCACCGTGGCGGGTCTCGCAGCTCAAATCCAGCATGACCGGGTGACGCGCCACAAACGCGGTTCGGCCGGGCCGCAGGGCGAAAAACCGCGACGCGCGGGCGATGACGGGCGCTTCGGGCTTGATTATTCGGCGCAAGCCATGTCCACTTGTGCTTGCGTCAATCCAGCCTCAGCCTGCAGCGGCAGCAACGGAGCACAGATACCATGGCCCGGAAAATCCTTCTTCCCATCGACCTGAACGCGCCCGCCTCCTGGATCAAACCATTGAGCGAGGCGCAGGCCATGCTCGCGGGTGGCGGCGAATTGCATGTCGTCAGCGTCCTGCCGGATTTCGGCATGTCGATGGTGGGCACCTTCTTCAAGGCCGGGTTTGAACAGACTGCGCTGCATCATTTCAGTGAGGCCTTGCGCAACTGGGTGCGCCAGAATGTCCCCGGCGCGATCGACGTGCATCCGCATGTGCTCCACGGCAATATCTACGACGAAATCCTGCGCGCGGCCGACAAGCTGGAAGTCGATGTGATCATTCTCGCCGCGCATCGTCCCGAGGCGAAGAGCTATCTGCTCGGCCCCAATGCCGCGCGGATCGTACGTCATGCCAAGCAATCGGTCTATGTCCTGCGCGACTGAGGGCGCTATTTGTACTCGATCAGCTTGCCCGCCCGTCCGGCGCGCTGATCGCGCCAGAACCGGATCAGCCCCTGCAATTCTGCATGTTTGCCAAGCATCAGGGTACAGGCGACAATCAGCGCGCGGTCCGGGTCCAACTCCATCTTCATGAAGCGCCGCGTCTGCCGTGTGAGCGACAGCCCGATCACGACCAGCACCAGCACGAAAAGCGGCAGCCAGACCACCAGCCCGATCAGTGCCAGCAGCGGCACCACGCCGCCCCAGAGCACAGCGCGCACCCGCTGCGCCCGCCCGACCTGACCATGCCGTTGCGCAAGCGCGCCGTAACTGTAGCCCGCGCGCAGCATCCGCCGCCACCAGGGTCCGAAACTCAACAGCCGCGCATCATGCTCGGTCATCGCCCCCTCGATGCGCCAGGTTTGCCAGCCTGCCTCCTGCAATCTCAGGCAGAAATCATCATCCTCGCCGGCGATGAATGCTTCATTATAGCCGCCGATCTCGACCATCGCCGTGGTGCGCACGAGCACGCAGCCCGCGCTCAGCGCCTTGGGTCCGGATGGCTTGTCCCATTCCCAATCCGTCAGGAAATTATAGACCGAAGCATCGGGCCGCGCCTCGAATTGCCGCCCGAAAACCAGCCCCGCCTGATCGTGCTCACGCAGGAACTCGATGGCATGCGCGGGCCAATCGGGCTGCAAGATGCAGTCGCCATCGACGAAATGAACGAATTCCGCCCGGTCTGGCCCCAGCGCCGCAAAGCCTGCATTGCGCGCGCGCGCTGCGGAAAACGGGCGCGCGGGGTCCAGCTCATGCACGATAACGCCCAGCGCGCGTGCCTGTGCCACACTGCTGTCGCGTGAACCGCTATCGACATAAACAACGCGGCGCGCCACGGCTTTTGCCGCAGTCAGCGATGCATCAAGCCGCAGCCCTTCATTGCGACCGATCACCACGACATCAAACGGCACCATGTACAAACCCACCTTAATTCACCCCAGGCGAGAATGTCTTAACAGATTTCGCGCAGAGTTACAGGGTTAAGCGCTCAACCCTCGCGCGATTCTCGTATAGGCCTTGAGCCGGTCATCAGCGCGGGTCTGCATCCGCAGCATCAAGGTCTTGCTGCGCGTCCCGGGCAAACTCGCGCGCTCAAGGCGCAGGAACCGTGCGAGCCGATCCTTCGGGGCAGGTTTCGGATGATCAATCACGTGGCGGGTCATGGCAAATCCTCCCAGTTTTGACAGGCGGACAGAGTATCACACCCGCGCCCGATCCCCAAACGCCAGCGGCTTGGCTTGACGGAAATTTGCCAACGGTCTAGCGAGTGGTCCAATCAAAGAGAGGACAGACCATGACCACCCCTTCCCTGCTCATCCTGCCCGGCGACGGTATCGGCCCCGAAGTCATGGCCGAAGTGCGCCGCATCATCGACTGGTTCGGCACCCATCGCGGACTGGCCTTCGAGGTGAGCGAGGATCTGGTCGGCGGCTGCGCCTATGACAAGCACGGCACGCCCTTGCATGACGACACGATGGCAAAAGCGCAGGAGGTCGATGCGGTGCTGCTCGGTGCCGTCGGCGGCCCGCAATATGACAATCTCGATTTCAGCGTGAAGCCCGAGCGCGGGCTGCTCAGGTTGCGCAAGGAAATGGACCTGTTTTCCAACCTGCGCCCGGCGCAATGTTTCGACGCGCTGGCGGATTTCTCATCGCTCAAGACAGATGTGGTGGCCGGGCTCGACATCATGATCGTGCGCGAATTGACCTCCGGCGTCTATTTCGGCGAGCCGCGTGGCATCTTCACCGAAGGCAATGAGCGCGTCGGCATCAACACCCAGCGCTACACCGAATCGGAAATCGCCCGAGTCGCGCGCTCGGCTTTTGACTTGGCGATGAAACGCGACAAGAAACTCTGTTCGATGGAAAAAGCCAATGTGATGGAATCGGGCATCCTCTGGCGCGAGGTCGTGACCGAAGTGTCCAAGGAGTACCCCGAGGTCGAACTCAGCCATATGTATGCCGATGCCGGCGCGATGCAGCTCACCCGCTGGCCCAAGCAATTCGACGTGATCGTGACCGACAACCTGTTCGGCGATCTGCTCTCGGATCTCGCCGCCATGTTGACCGGAAGCCTGGGCATGCTGCCCTCAGCCAGCCTCGGCGCGCCGATGGAGAATGGCCGCCCGAAAGCGCTCTATGAGCCGGTCCACGGCTCCGCCCCCGATATCGCGGGCAAAGCGCTGGCCAACCCCATCGCCTGTATCCTCAGCTTCGCGATGGCGCTGCGCTACAGCTTCGATCAGGGTGCAGAGGCCACACGGCTTGAGACCGCCATCGAGCGCGTTCTGGCAGACGGCCTGCGCACCGCCGATCTGATGGGGCCAGCAGGCGGTACGCCGGTTTCGACCTCGGGCATGGGCGACGCGATCCTGTCGG
>PXDM01000551.1 GCA_003565055.1 Paracoccaceae bacterium | reverse complement strand
GCGGGCGCGCGTGCGGTTCTCGCCGACCCGCGCTTTGCCGCGCTGCGCCCCGATTGGGCCTTTGCGCTGCACAACATGCCGGGCATGGCGCTGGGCACTGTCGCTGTGGCCGAGGGGGGCGCCAGTTGCGCCTCCTGCGGGCTGCGCATCCGTTTTCAGGGGCGCGAAAGCCATGCCGCGCATCCCGAGGCCGGGCGCTCCCCCGCGCCTGCAGTTGAGGCGCTGCTGGCGGGGCTCGCGCGCTACGGTCTGCCGCCGCTCATGGGGCCGGAGTTCCGCCTCGCCACGCTCTGCCATCTGGCGATGGGCGTGCCCGCTTTCGGCATCGCCCCGGCGCAGGCGGAAGCATGGCTCACCCTCCGCGCCTATCACGATGCGGGCCTCGCCGCTTTCGAGGCCGAGATCACCGAGCAGATTCAGCGCGCGGCGGGGGGGCTCACGCTGGAGATCACCCGTCATGACCATTTCAACGCCTCGATCAACGATGCGCAAGCCGCGCAGCATGTGCGCCGCGCGCGCACAGTTCTGGGGCTGGCCGAGGGGGCGTTCGCCATGCCCATGCGCGCCTCCGAGGATTTCGGGGCCTTCAGCGCCGCGACCCGCACAGCGCTGTTCTTTCTTGGCTCAGGCACGGCACAGCCCGCCCTGCACCGACCGGATTTCGACTTTCCCGATGCGCTGATCGCGCCGGGCGTGGCAATCTTCGCGCAGATCGCAGCGCAGATCGTCGGGACCGGGCGCGTGGGCTGAGCGGGGGGACGGCGCGCAAGAAAGTGTGTGGCCGTGGGCCGTGAGTTTGACTAGAGTCGCGCCAAACCCCTTGTGATGGACCCTGAGATGCAAAAAGCCCTGACATGTGTTGTTGCACTGGCTTTCGCGTTTGTCAGCCTTCTGCCGGTCGTCGCGCGCCCGGCGCAGGCCGATGATCTGGCCGAGGCGCTGCTCTTGCCCGAGCTGTTCGAGATCATGGCCGCGGAAGGGCGCAGATCCGTGCTCGCGGATGATGCGGTCCCGCTGCAAGGCCCGGCGCTGGCCCGGTTTCAGGCCGATGTCGAAGCAATCTACGCCCCCGAACAGATGCTCGCGGATTTCGTGGCCGCGCTCGATGACAATCTGCGCCCGATGCCGGAGGTGCGCGCCGATACGATCGCTTTTGCGCAGTCGGAGCTTGGCCGCGAAATCATGCGGTTGGAGATTTCCGCGCGCGAAGCGCTGCTCGACGATGATGTCGATTACGTCGCGCGCACTGTGCTCGAAGAGGCCCGCAGCGACACCGCCCGCGCGCAGGACCGAGCGCGGCTCGCAGATGTGCGCGCGCGGATCGCGGCGAATGACCTGCTGGAATTGAATGTGTCACTGGGGCTTAATACCAGTTTCGCCTATTATCGCGGGATGATGAAGGAAAACGCAGTGAGCGGTCTGAATGCCGAGACGCTGCTGCAACTGGTCTGGGCGCAGGAACCCGACATCCGCGCAGATATCGAGGACTGGATCGAATCCTATTTCCTGATGGCCTATCAACCGCTCGACGCGGAGGAGATGCAGGCGCTGCTCGACTACGCGGAAACACCGCTGGCGCGGGCCTTCAATCAGGCGATGTTTCGCGCATTTGACACAGTGTTCACGGATATCTCGCACCGGCTTGGCCGGGTGCTCGGGCAACGCATGACCGCCGAAGAGCTCTGATCGTCAGCCCGGCGCGCCCGCTTCCAGCCGCGCGCCCAGCCGGTCGAGGAAGACCAGACATTGGTTGAGCTGATCGCGGGCAAGGAATTCGTCGGGCTTGTGGGCTTGCGCAATATCGCCCGGCCCGCAGATCACTGACGGGATGCCGATGGTCTGAAACAGCCCGGCCTCGGTGCCAAACGGCACAAGTGCTGCGCCATTGGCCCCGGTCAGCTCCGCCACCAGATCGCGCGCGGGGTTTTGCGCGCGCCGCTCAAGCCCCACAACTTCGGCGATGGTCTCGGTCGTGATCCCGGCCTCCGGGTCGATGCGCCGCATCTGCGGCAGCAAGTCCTCAGCAACATGGCGCGCGAGTTCGGCCTTGACGAAATCGGCATCGCTGGTCTGGATCGGGCGCATTTCCCAGTCGATCCGGGCGCGACCGGGGATGATGTTATGCGCCTGCCCGCCGGTCAGGACACCGGGATTGATGGTGCTATGGGGCGGATCGAACGGGCAATCCGCCGGGGCCATGGTTTTGAGCGCCGCGCGCAGCTCGAGGAGCTTCGCGGTGAAGCGCACGGCATATTCGACTGCATTCACACCCAGATCCGGGGCAGAGCCATGCCCCTCGCGCCCGGTGATCCATGTCGTGTATTCGAAACAGCCCTTATGCCCATCGACAAGCTGCATCATCGTGGGCTCGCCGATGATCGCAGCCGCCGGGCGCAGCCCGCGCGCGGCGAGTTCCGCGCTGAGCGCCTGCGCCCCGAAACAGCCGATTTCCTCGTCATAGGTGAAGGCGAAATGCACCGGCACGCGCAGGGCGCGGCGCGCAAAGGCGGGGGCCATGGCGGTGCAGGCGGCGACAAATCCCTTCATGTCGCAACTGCCGCGCCCATAGAGCTTGCCGTCCTGCGCGCGCAGGCTGAAGGGATCGCTGCTCCAGGTCTGATCGGTGACCGGCACGACATCCGTGTGCCCCGACAGGATCACCCCGCCCGGCACATCCGGCCCGATGGTCGCGAACAGGTTCAGCTTCTCGCCGCTGGCATCCGCCTGGGTCCAGAACCGCGCCCCGGCTGCATCGAGCAGATCCGCCAGATGCGCCGTGATCGCGCGATTGCCATCGGCAGAGACCGACGGAAAGGCCACCAGATCGGCCAGTAGCCGCGTCGCATCGTCGAGTTTCGGGTGGTCCTGCATGGCGGCCCTCGGAGGTCAGTTCCCCAAGGGCTAATCCTCGCGCATGGGCGGGTCAAGCTTTGCAGCCCCAAGCGGCGAGAGTGGCGGTGTGCCGCCGTCCCTGATCTCGGCCAGCAGCCATTGGGCGCGCATCAGCAGGTCCTCGGCGACCCGTTGCTTGACGGCGATGCGCTTGGCGTTCTCGGGGTTTTGCGCGGCCTCGCGGCGCAGAGCGTCCAGCCGCTTGTTCAGCTTGGCGATGACTTTCTCGACATCGGCGGGTTTGATCTTGTCGACGCGACCTTCCCCCAGCCGGGCGAAGGCGGTCCCGAGTTTCTCAGCAATGGATCTATAAACCATGGGCGGCTCCGCAGTGGCGACCTGCGCGCTCTGTGACGTAGCCGCGTGACAGTATCATGACGGGGTGCCGCCCTCCAAAGACTCCATGCCCTGTTCGAGCAGGCGTTCGATTTCGGCCTCAGCGGCATTTTCCGCGCGATAGAGCTTGCGCGCGGCGTCGATCAGATTGCGCAGCGCGTCGAAGGCATAGGCGGAATCATTGAGCAGCGAGGTCGCATGCGCGGCAGAGATCCGCCGCGTCTGCAACAGGCGCTCAAGGCGTTCGGTCAATGCGCGGTTGTCGGCCTCCAGCGCCTCGCGTTCTTCCAGAAGCGCAAGCGAGACCCGGTCCCCGGCGGGCGTTTCGGCCAGTTCCGCGATCTCGACGAGCACCCGCGCGATTGCGAGGCGCAGCCTGTCGTAAAGCGCGCTCACGGCGCCCTCGGGCGCGCTGGTGAAGCGCGTGGTGTTCTTGCGCATATGCGCCACGGCCTTGAGCGCGCGCACGAGCCCATTTGCGGCCTCGCGTAATTCCTGCAAGCGCGCCATTTCACGCGCGGGCAGCCCGGCGGCGCTGCGTTCAGCGCAGAATGTGAGGATCGCGGCGTGCAGGCTCTTGACCTTGTCCTGGTAGCGGCGCTCGAAATCAACCTGCACAGGCTCGCGCGAGCGCGCCACTGTCAGGCTCAGATCGCGCGAGGCGCGCAGATCGTCGAGCCGCAGGTTCAATCCCGTGCAGATCAGCGCCGTGGTGTTGTCCTGCAGGTGCTGCACTTCCTTTTCCAGCGCTGTCAGCACGGTGACGGGAAAATCGCCGAGGTCCGCGTTGATGTAACGCGGGCGGCTTACGCTCGGGACCGGGGCGGCGATGCGACGTTCCAGATAGGCGAGCAATCGCCCGCGCAGCGGCACCATCAGCGCAAGACCCAGCAGGTTGAACAGCGTGTGAAACAGCGCCAGCCGGAGCGCTGCATCGTCGGGCGCGATGCCGATCATGTCCGACAGCCCTTCGACCAGCATCCGCAGCGGCACGATCAGCGCGAGCGCGGTCGCGCCTGTGACCAGATTGAAGATCAGATGCCCCAGCGCCAGCCGCTTGCCCTGATAATTCGCCTGCGACGCCCCGATCAGCGCCGTGACGGTCGTGCCCACATTCGCCCCGATGGCGACGGCCAGCGCATTGTCATAGCTGATCTGCCCGGCACTGAGCGCCGCGAT
>PXDM01000287.1 GCA_003565055.1 Paracoccaceae bacterium | reverse complement strand
GTGCCAGCGGGCCGCATGCCCGCGGCGCCATTCTGGTCGCCGCCGTATTTCGCGCCTTTTTGAACATTTACCGCCACCGGGTGGCTGATCTGTTTCGCATTGCATCGGGCGGAAGCGGTGTCTTGCGGCCCGGAAGTCTGGACCCCGACCTTGTAAAGAGACTGGCTGACGAAGCCGCGACATCGGCGCGCCACATGCTGAATATCTGCATCAGGGCGATGGATTACGTGCCGCCTGTCAATGTCAGCTTCGGCGATTACCTGCGCGCGATCATCACAGCGGACCATGATCTGTTTCCCGAAGATGCACATGGCTACCGTGCGGCATTTCTGGAAGCCTTCGCCGCATGGGGCATCGTGCCCGAGGGAATGCAGGTCCTGTCGGAAGGAAATCTTATCTGGCCTTTGTTCAATGACGCCGCGCTGAATCTGGATGTGGAAGAAAATGCGCTTCGTGGCGATTTTGGCGTCCTTGTCACGCGCCCGGACAAATTGCTGGAAGAACTACGCGCGCAGTATCCCCATCGCGGTGGCGACCGTGACCTGATCAGTCAGCTCGAAGCCGACAAGGACGTATTGGTCTTCAGCATGAACAAGGCAGTTCGCGAGCGCATGAAGGCAACGAACAACGAAGCGCGCGCGGATGAGCTGATGAGCAAGGAAGGCTTGCTTCAGCAGAATCTGCTGGAGCTTGAATTCACCACACCTCGCGAGGTTATCCACCATGCGCGCCATTTCTATGCGCGTCTTTTCTGGGGCATAATCGTCAAACAACCCGCGGCCCTGCTTCAGACAATTGGCATCTGCATGGACAACGATGCGCCACAAACCATCAGCCGATCCCCGATAAATGACCTGCCCGCCTTGCAGGTGCGTTCCGTGCGCGTGGCGAGCCGCCTGGGCAATCGGGGTCATTTCGAACGTGAGTATGTCGTGGAGTTGGTACAATCGCGTGCGGGATATCTGAACCGAGAGGTGCAGAAACTGGCCGATCAGGGGCAGTTCGCAGAGGCGCTGGCGCTCTGGAACAGCCACAGCCCGTTCTTTCAGCGCGAAACGCTGCGCCGTGATTTTGCCTATCGCACCGGCTGCACCTTGCTGATTGACACGCGCAGTTATCGCATCAGACGCGTGATCCGCACGCGCTACCGGATTGACGAGGAAGCCGGGTTGGAGCAGGTGCGCGCGCATTACGCCGCAGAGCGCAATGTTCCGCGAAACGCGTTTGACGCGCCGGGGGTGGACCCGATCACCGGCTTTGCGGCCCTGCATCGCCATGTTCATCATGATCACTTTCACGCAGGGGGCTGGTGATGGCACGCATGGCACCGCCCCGCTCTGGGGTGAAGGTCCGCATGTATCGGCAGGGGCATGGCGATTGTTTCCTGCTTGCCTTTGCCGGGCGCGAGGGCCGCAAATCTCGGCCGGTCTATGTGCTTATCGATTGCGGATTGAAAAATGGATCAGAGGTCGATGCAAGTATTCAGGACGTCATCGACGACATCCATGATGCCACCAGCGGGCATATCGATATCGCCATCGTCACGCATGAGCACCTTGATCACGTCAACGGGTTCGCACGTCAATCGCGCGGGAGGCGATTGTTTGAACGGATATCTGTGGGGCGGGTTTGGTTGGCATGGACCGAAGATGCAGACGATACGCTCGCCAACGAACTGCGCAAGCGCTTCAATGATACCCTGATCACCCTTGCCTTCGCGGAAGAGCGCATGCGCCGGTTTTCCGGGCTCGATGGGCAAGCCACAGTGGTCAGCGAGCTTGTCGAGACCGAGACCGGCGATACATGCCAGACACTGCGCACGGCCTTCAATGCGGTCCGCGCCGACGATCCACAAGCCAGCCCCACCGCGCTTGCCGAAATGGCGATCACGGGCATCACCAACAAGCAAGCAATAGCTTGGCTGCGCAACCATGCCAAGCAGGGGGTTACGTTCCTCGACCCGGAAAAGCCACCTGTAACGCTGCCCCATGTTGCGCAATCCGAAGTCTTCGTCCTTGGTCCCCCGCGTGATCCGAAGCTGCTGCTGGATCTTGATCCGCAGGGCGCTGAAAAGTTTGATCTGCACCGCAGCGGGCTGGGGCTGGACGGGGCCAGCCAGAGCTTGTCTCTGGCGCTTGCCCCCGGCGGCGGGACCAATCAGGCCGCAGCCCCTTTTGCGCCGCGCTTCTGCATTGCCCCCCAAGAGATCGCAACGGACGACCCGGACGAAGATACGGACACACCCGCCGAAACCGCCGAGGAGTATTATCGACACAGCTATCACAGTGCCGAGGCAAACTGGCGCCGCATCGACGAAGACTGGCTGCACATGGCAGAAGGCATGGCGCTGCGGCTGAACAATGAAGTCAACAACACCAGTCTTGTACTTGCATTCAAGCTGCCGAAAACCGGCAAGACCCTGCTGTTTACAGGCGATGCGCAACGTGGCAGCTGGATTGGCTGGTCCGATCTGGCATGGACGAGCGCATCCGGGCCGGTGAGCACGCGCGATTTGTTGGCGGATTGTGTCTTGTACAAGGTCGGGCATCATGGCTCGCATAATGCCACGCTGAACGGGCGGCCCGAGGATCCATATGCCAATCTGGGCTGGATGGCGCATGGTGATGCTGCCAGAGAGTTCGTGGCGATGATCCCTGCCAACACCGCCTGGGCGATGGGCAAGTCTCGACCCTGGGCGCATCCTATGCCTGAGATCGAGGCCGCCCTGCACCGCAAAGCACAGGGCCGCGTACTGCGCAGCGATCTGGAACCCTCTTCATCGGCACCGCCTGACCCACCAACAGAAGAGTGGACAGACTATCAGCGCCGCCTGCGCCCCCACCGCTTGTATTTCGAGCTTACCATCAATGATGGCTGACCTTCGCGCCGACAAGCCGCGAAATCACTGAAAAAGGAGATCGCAATGGACCCGGTTGACCTGGAACAAACCACAGATCGAAATACACCAGCGCTGGCCCTGTCGGGCGGTGGATTTCGGGCGACCTTGTTTCATTGCGGTACATTGATGCGGCTCAATGAGCTTGGGCTTCTGACGCAGCTGGGGCGCATCGCATCTGTGTCCGGGGGCTCAATAACCGCTGCCAAGCTTGCAATCGAATGGCATGGGATGAGCGTGCAGAATGGCCGTTTCACCAACCTTGATGACCGTGTCATTGCCCCGCTGCGCGACTTCTGTAGCCGCACAATCGATATTTCCGCTGGCCTGATTGGGACATTGAACCCTTTCTCTTCAGCTGGGGTACGGCTGGCAAAGGCTTATGAAGGCCTGTTGGGCAACACCTCTCTGCAAAGCTTGCCGGATGCACCAGATTTCGTGTTCAAGGCCACCAATCTGCAAACCGGCAGGGTGGTGCGGTTTCAAAAGCGCTATATGGCGGACTATATGATCGGCTGCATCATGGACCCTGACATTCCGCTCAGCACAGTGGTCGCCGCATCAAGCGCGTTTCCGCCGGTTCTATCGCCCGTGCGTATCAAGGTGTCCCCCGCGAGCTGGACCAACCTGACCGGCAGCACCTATTTTGGCGATCCGAATTACAAGCGCGAATTGCGACTGACTGATGGTGGCGCCTATGACAATATGGGGCTTGAATCCGTCGATGATTTCAACCCGGTCATTGTCAGCGATGCCGGAAAGCCATTCTCTGTTACCGAAACAGCGAGTGGGTTCTGGCCAAAGCAGCTTTCAAGGGTCCTCTCGATCAGTACAGATCAGGCCAGAAATCTCAGGCGCCGGCTATTGTATTCAGCCTGCACCAACGATGGCCGCAATTTCGCGATAGCCCAGATTGATCGTGACATCGCGCACCGCCCCGCAGCCCAGAACATTAGTTTTCCGTCCGACAGGATTGCGAAGCTGGCGGGTATTCGCACCCGACTCAACCGCTTTTCTGCTGCTGAGCAGGACAATCTGATCAATTGGGGATGGCTGGCCATGGACGTGATGGCGCGATCGTATTTGCCGCAGGTCAGCGACGCTGATGCGCCAACGGCATTACCGCTGCCGATACATCAGATTTAGTGGCGAACTACTAAACGCCGCCTAAACACGCGCAGCCGAAAATTAAGGTTTCTGGGGCCAAGATAGAGGCCCCAATCTTGCTCGACCGGATATAGACTTTCTCATCGGCCTGTCCTCTCCGTACCGTTATCGCGGCGCATGAACACGACAGCGAGTTCGGCCTCTCCAGCAATCAGCATCAAGCCTGGTAACGTATCCATATCAAAGATGGTGGCGAGCCAATTGATCTGGGACAGATCGGTGATGCTCGGCATCACCCCGGCCTCCGAAGTTCGACACCTCCGAGCGTGATTTGAGCGGCTTTTGTTGACCGACGCTTGAAATTTCAATGGGTTAGCTTGGTGTGATGGGCTGGTTTTCGGGAATCTTGTAGGCACACACCTTGTTC
>PXDM01000182.1 GCA_003565055.1 Paracoccaceae bacterium | reverse complement strand
GGTTGCGAGATCATCGCCGAGAAGGTTGATTTCCTCAGCCGCCCAAAATCGGCCGAGAGTGAAAACCCCGAGCTGGTCGACCGCGACGACGAGATCCCGTTCTGAACGGGGCCTCCCCCTCGAACCCGGCGGGGAAACCCGCCGGGCTCAAACTGTTCGTGAAAGCAGTCATTCGCCGCAGCGGCAGCATGCGCCGATCTGACCGGCGGCTGTTGGCAGAAAGCGAAGTTTGCAAAGTCTCGCGAGGTGTCTGCCATGCACGACATGCCCGGCCCATTGTCGACCGTCGGTCTGTCACACAGAATTCACAGAAGCAGCCATTCGCGTTGTGCGCAGCATAGGGTATTTCATGCGAGCTTTTGGTTGAAAGCTCGCATCAATTATGCGGTTTTGATCAGAGTGAATGGCCGTATTGGTCTATCGGCGTGATCACAATCCTCCGATTGGCGTAGCGCCCCTCTTCTGTCTCGTTGCTTTCGATAGGCTGGCTTTCGCCCATGCCGCGCCATTCGATACGGTTGGGGTCGACACCGTGGCGGTCGATCAAGGCCTGGCGGAAACTCCGAGCACGGTTCTGTGACAAGATCAGGTTGTCTTCGTCAGAGCCTACGCTGTCCGTGTGGCCAGTGATGCGGATCCGCAGATCCGGGTTGGCGGCCATGACTTGCGCAACAACATCCACGCGGCGCATCCCGTCCGGCGTGATCGCGTATCGGTTGGTTTCAAAGTTCATGCCTGGGAAAGTCATCTCCGCGATTGCGGGCCGCGGCGGATTGGGCTGGGGCGGAGGAGCCGGTTCGGTGATGCGGACGGTCACCCCGGTTGTCGGAGCCTGCCCGTAGACAGGTTCTGCCGCGCTTTGGCCAACAACACCTGTGTCCTGTCCCTGACCATAAACCGGGGCAAGCGTGATGTCCGCTACAACCCCTGTGTCACCGGCAGTGACAGTAACGCCAGGCGGGATCGGCCCTGCGATCACCGGCTCAGGAAGCCCTGACGCGGGTGTGGCGCCGGCAATCTCGGGGATTTCATCGAAGGCCACGGTTTGGGTTGTACCATCGGCGAATGTGATGGTGACGCTTTCTTGAGCCTGAACGGGCAGGCAGAGCACGAGGGTCATGGGGATGAAGCTGAGGTTTTTCATGGTGCGATCTCCGTGGTTATGAGCGGTGCCGGAGGATGAAGCTGACGACCCAGGCGGCTGCCATGGCCGCGCATGCGATCATCACGGCCTGGACGTAGTGGCGTGCTTCAGCGATATCTTCAGCGTTCCAGTAGTCGGCGAGCTGACGAATGTCGGAAGGGACCTGTTCTTCCTCCAAGGCCTCACCCGTGAGAGTTGAGGATGCCTGTGAGCTGGCCTCGTCCCCTGCGACCAAAGCCATCGGGGCATCGACATACTCGACGTGCAGGTAGGGAAGCGCCTCGATCGCGCCCCAAGCGAGTGCCAGCGCGTAGACCAAAACAACAGTCGAGCGCAGGAGCGGCCATGGCATAAAGGCAACGATCAGTGCCGGCACGGCCCAATAGCAGATGGTCCAGAAGACCCGCATGTCATGTTCGCGGCCGAAGAACACGGCTAGCCAGAACAAGGCGATGAAGATGAACCCCAATGCACCAGCCAACCCAAGTCGCATAAGCCCAAGCGCCATCAAGAACGATGCCACGATCACAGGCAGCAGCAGTCCAAGCCCCACCCGCAACGTCGTATCTGAGCCACCTGTAGAACGGACATGGCCTGAGCCGTCCAGATTGAAGACCATTTCAGTGACCTCGCCGTCTTTGCTCAGGGCTTCCGGCAGGGCATGACCGCTTTCATGAACGACCGTGTAAAGAAGACTGCGTGCCGTGCCGGCGATGTCTGTCCAGTAAATCTCCGCCAGATACAGGGCACCTGCGGCGAGGCCCAAAGCCAGCAGCATCTGCAAGGCGACCGGTATCCCCCGGACCCAACGGTCCGGGGGAAGGCGACTGGGGCGGGTTGGCTCAATTGAGTACGCCATAGCTCGCCGCTCCTCCTCGCGTGATGGCAAGCTCAAACATGTGCTCGAGCGACCGCCGCTGATTGAGCGACGTGCCAGAGGGCGCGTATGAGGCGAGCCCCACCATGGTCACGTGGCACCCTTCCAGGCTGCCGGGGAAAACCCCGGCGCCATATATCTGACCATCGGTCGTTTCTTCCGAGGCGGAAAAACCGTTGGTGATGATATAGATGTGGGTCGCACGAGATGCGCAGACTGTCTGGTTGGTCATTTGATCCAGAGTCCACCACAGTTCTGAGCCATCAGCCGGGGCATCTACTGTCGCAAAGTCTGCCAGTCTCTGATTCAGAAAATCTGCGAGATGTTCGGGCCGAGCCCGCCCCGCTTTCGCCGAAAGGGTAAAGTCCGCAATCCAAGCATCGGGTGCCGCTTGCGTGCCTATGAACGTGACCTGGTCCCCGAACTTCATCCCGTTTTGCATCATGTCGTCAAAGATGCGAGGTGCCATGCGGGTCAGGCGAGGGATCGCACCGGTGTCCTGAGAAAAATGCCCCACAACGACATAGTGGCTGTTGTCGGACGCTGAAGCAGCGGTGGTGGAAGCGGCCAGAATTGTCGCGGCCAGAAGTTTAGAAATCATGCGCATTGCGTCATCTCCTTGGATGCGTGGATGTCGGAACGAAGTGTTTCCATGGCGTCATCTCCTTGTCGGCTCATGTGCTGACGGAGAGCGGGGGGGCTGGCGATATTTTTTTCTGAAGGCGGCAGAAACCGAGTAAATTTTTCCGCACGTGATCAGGAATTATTATCTGCGGCGATCTGCTAGATCGGCCCCTTGAATCTACGGATGACAGCCTTTTGGCTGGATATGCAGCCGACCTTTGCCAAGGATTGACGACCGCGCCTCGCAAAAAATGCTCCCGCCCCTCGTTACCTGATTGCACAGATCAGGAGGACGAAATGGAACAGCTCAAGCTGACAAGACACGCGGAACGGCGCGCCAACCAGCGCGGTATTCGGCACGAGATCATCGAAACCATGCTGGACTTTGGAACCTCCAAAATTCGCCATGGGTGCGAGGTGATCTATATGGACCAAGCCGCCCGCAACAGTTTGCGTAGCAGTATCGGTCGCGTTGCGTACGCCAAAATCGAGAGACAGCTCGACAAGGTCTTGGTGCTTTCCGACGATGGTGTTGTCGTGACCTGCTGCCAACGCACCCTCCCAGTTCGCACAAGAAAAAACTGAGGCGCGCTATGCCGGTGCCGAAAAAATCATCCCGCCCCCCCGCTATCCGTCAGCACAACAAAGGAGGACAAAATGTCTGACATGGAACACAACCTGCCCGCCCCAATTCATTCGCGTGTTGCGAAAGGCATCAAACTGGAAGGGGGGCCCGTCGATATCCCGCTTCTTGTAGCTGGTGCGCAAGAAATCGTTCAAGCGAACACCGCAGCGGAGGAAGTGTCTCTGCTGCAGCGGGCACATCAAGCGGTGCTCCTCTTGGGGTCCCACATCCGCGCCACCCCGAAAGTCTCAGCCTGGAAGGAATACCAAAATGAAACTCACTAATCCCGAAAAGACTGCACACCAACTTGCGCAAGAAGCGCGTCATAACCTCAACGAGGCGAACAGTTGGCTTGTCGTGTTTGTTCTGTGGGCGCTTGCCTTTTGCGCAGGTGCCTTCGTCGAGGGCCAGCAATTCCACATCATTTTTGAGCCATATTACGTCAACGATAACGATGAGATTGTCGGCACCAAGCTCTTTGAGTTCTGGGGCACGATCATCTCGGCCATGGCGATCACTGGGCTATTCATTCACTTCGCTCTTAAGTGGCTTTTGGTCCGCGCCCCCGCGACGGAAGAAGGTATTCGAGCTCTGATGGGCGTCCTCATGGCAATCGCTGCCTTTTCGACGCCATTCATCATCTACGCGGCTTTTTCCGCAAATCCTGTGACCGGTAATGGTTCAGGCGCCTCACATGCGGTGCTGCTGCTACGTGCGCCGCTCGTCCTTGGCGCCGTCCTGATGATGGGGATCGCCGTTCTGGGCATGAAGCTCGCTCTCGTGATGAAGAGCGATCAAGAGAAAGAGCAGCGCAAGCTGGCCGACAGCCTGGCCGTGATCCAGGAATTTGACTTGGCATCTGAGCAGGCTCGCACGAAGTCTCAACGGATCAAGAAAATGACCAAAGACCTCTACATGGAGATCGCTGAAGCCGTTGAGTTGGCGTGGCAGGTTCGTGGCGACTATGCGATCGAGCATGCCAAAGGGAAAAGCTTCGGCCCTTTTGCGGCAAGCGTTGAAGAAGCTCTTGGGGAAGCGCTTACGCGCTTTCCTGAGGAAATCGGGAGTGTCCTGAACTTTGTGTATCTTGCCCGGTCCATGCGGTTTCAGATAGTCAAGCGTCGAAGCGCTCGCCAAACATTATGGCGAACTGGTTGCGGGCTGCAAACCATTCCCTGACAT
>PXDM01000509.1 GCA_003565055.1 Paracoccaceae bacterium | reverse complement strand
ATCGGCGCCAAGGTTATAGATCACCTCGGCGCTATCCGTCGCGGCCTTGATCCCGCCCTCCGTCACGCAGCCGACATCCATCGCGCCCACGCGTGCCGCAGCCGTGTGCAGCACGAGGAGTTTCGCGCCCGATTTTTCGACAATCGCCTGCACTTTGGCCAGCACGGCGGCCCCATCGGCTTCGCGCAGCGCGCCCTGGCCCACGATCACAACGCAGTCCTTCTCGGCAAGCGAAGACATATCGAGACCCGCCACATGCTCCAGCGCCGCGCGATCTGTCCCCATATGCTCATAATCATAGGTGAGGTCCGCGGCCTCGCCCACGAGAGTCACATCTGCGCCGTTCATCCATGCCTTGCGAATGCGCGCGTTGAGCACAGGCGCTTCATGGCGCGGATTGGTGCCAATGAGCAGAATTTTCTGCGCGTGATCAATATCTTCAATCGCTGCCGTCCCGACATAAGCGCCGCGATTGCCTGCCGGCAGATGCGCGCCATCCGTGCGGCATTCGACCGTACCGCCCTGCCCTTCAACCAGCAGCTTCAGCGCATAGGCAGCTTCGGTCGAGACAAGATCGCCGACAAGCCCCGCGAGTTTCTTGCCCTTCATCGCATCGCCCGCCGCGCCAAGCGCCTCGGGCCAGCTTGCAGGACGCAGCTTGCCATTCTCGCGGATATAGGGCCGGTCGAGACGCTGGCGTTTCAGCCCGTCCCAGACATAGCGCGACTTGTCAGACAGCCATTCTTCATTCACACCGTCATGATTGCGCGGCAGGATGCGCATGACCTCGCGTCCTTTGGTGTCGACCCGGATATTGGACCCCAAAGCATCCATCACGTCGATGGTTTCGGTCTTGGTCAGCTCCCAAGGCCGCGCAGTGAAGCTGTAGGGGGCCGAGACCAGCGCGCCCACCGGGCAAAGGTCCACGATATTGCCCACCATCTCCGAGTCGATCAGCGCGCCGAGATAGGTCGTGATCTCTGCATCCTCGCCGCGCCCGGTCTGGCCCATGACCGACACGCCCGCGACCTCGGTCGTGAAACGCACGCAGCGCGTGCAGGAAATGCAGCGCGTCATATGCGTCTCGACCAGCGGGCCGAGTTTCAGGTCTTCGGTCGCGCGTTTGGGCTCGCGGTAGCGCGAGAAATCGACGCCATATGCCATGGCCTGATCCTGCAGATCACATTCGCCACCCTGATCGCAGATCGGGCAGTCGAGCGGATGGTTGATCAGCAGGAACTCCATCACCCCTTCGCGCGCCTTCTTGACCATGGGCGAATTGGTGCGGATCACCGGCGGCTCGCCCTTGGGGCCGGGCCGCAGATCACGCACCTGCATCGCACAGGAGGCCGCAGGTTTCGGCGGCCCCCCCACGACTTCGACCAGACACATGCGGCAATTCCCGGCAATCGAGAGCCGCTCATGATAGCAGAAACGCGGAATCTCGATCCCGGCTTCTTCACAGGCCTGAAGCAGTGTCATCTCGACAGGGACGTCGTGTTCCTGCCCGTCAATGATGATCGTGCGCGTTTGGGACATGGATTATCTCTCTCGCAACTGGCGGCCAAGCGCAGTGCGCTCGGCGATCTGGGCGCGCGCATAGGCGCAGACTTCGGTTTCACTCTGAGGACTGACGCCCGCGCGCTGCAAATGCGCCTCGACGATGCCACGCATGCGGGCCTGTTCGGTCTTGTCTTCGACAAAGGCTTCGATCTGCGAACGGCTGAACCCGAGACCCCGCGCACGATTATACAGTCCCAGAAAATGGTTCACCCGCATCAATCGCCCCGGCGGGTCGATCGCGGGGCAGGTATCGGTCACATGCTTGATTAGCGCAGCCGTGAACAGGCCGTTATAGATGGCAGGCGTGTTGCGCAGCGTGTCATTCACCTCTGCCTGTGTCGCAGCAAGCGACGCAGAGGGAAGGCCAAGCGATGCGACAATCGCCAGCGCCATCAGTGCACTTCTCTTTGCAAAACGCTGCGTCATGGATCGCCCATTTCTGATTTCATTCGCGTGATATGCTCGACGCCGGTGATGGCGCGGCGCGGTGGTTTCATCGCCACCTTGTCGATCACGATGATCGAGTCGTAGAAATGCAGCCCGCCGAGCGCATTTGCGCTCGCGCGTTCCTGCTGACCAAAGCCATGATACCAGCAATGCATGTCGTCAATCAGGGTCTTGGCGGTTTCAATGAAGCTGGACTTGCGCCGATAACCGCCTTCGAAATGATCCCAATAGGCCGTGTGCAGATCTTAAACCAAATAGACCCCACCTTCGCTCAGGAGCGGAAAAAGTGTGCAGAAGCTCTCGTGGATATGCGACATGACATGACTGCCATCGTCGATCACCACATCAAGCCCGCCCATCTCCTTGACGACGCGTCGCAGAAAATCCGGGTCAGCCTGCGATCCGATACGAATCTGTGCAGACCCTCCATTCGCCTCTGCGCAGTCGGGGTCAATGTCGATCCCATAAAGTATCGCATCCGGGCCGAACCAGTCACGCCACATCTGCGCTGACCCGGCGTTTTGTACACCGATTTCCAAAACCCTGACCGGAGCGTTCCGAAAAGGCGCGAAATGGCGTTCATAGATCGGCAGGTAATGCAGCCATTTGTCAATCGCACGCCCTTCGTTTTCCCAGAAGAACTGCTCAATATGGCCCTGATAGCAATCAGGTTTTTCAGTTACGAACTGCTTCATGGACTCGCAGGGTGGGCACTCGATCACCGTCCCTGAAAACTGACGCCACTTATGGCGCAGACGCATGTCGATATTGGACAAAGCCATCGCGTTACTCCGCTGCATGAGCACAGGACCAGTCTTTCCACAAACGCGCCTCAGACAACCAGTCCCACCCAAAAGCCTGCGCGCTCGCACCATTGTCGCGCAGATGAGATAACCTTTCCAGCCCCTCTTCCAGCGACGGGCGATGCCCGGCTGGAATATGCCACATGACGAAATGCTGATCGCGCATCACCTCGAACCACGCAGCCCGGCGCGCGTAAAACTGGCGATGCACTGTGTTCCAGACAAAATTCTCCAGCGAGGTGACATCTTGCCAAACGGTTAGATTGGCCACGAATTGCGGATCGCCCGCGATGCAGTTCTCGGTATTGCCTGTGCCGGGCGCACCGGACCCTTCCATCATCCAGACGAAACCCGGGCTCCGCTTGCCGATCCCGTTGACCAGATCAAGCGCGCCCATGAATTCGGCCACGCGCGGATCATCCACCGGGGCCACCAGCCGCCCGATATTGAGTTGCGCGAGATGTTGGCCGGATTGCTCCATGATTACTCCGCAGCCACTTTCGATATGCGCCCCGCTTTTTGCGCCCTGATCCGCTCCTCGATCTCATCGCGGAAATTGCGGATGAGCCCCTGGATGGGCCAGGCAGCGGCATCGCCGAGCGCACAGATCGTGTGACCTTCGACCTGCTTTGACACGTCCCAGAGCATGTCGATTTCCTCTAGCTCTGCTTCGCCGCGCACCAGCCGGTCCATGACCCGCATCATCCAGCCGGTGCCTTCGCGGCAGGGCGTGCATTGCCCACAGCTTTCGTGTTTGTAGAATTTAGACAACCGCCAGATCGCCTTGACGATATCAGTCTGCTTGTCCATCACGATCACCGCAGCCGTGCCCAGACCCGAGCGCAGATCCTTTTGCAGATAGTCGAAATCCATCGTCGCATTGCGCATCGATTCGCCACGCACACATGGCACGGAGGAGCCGCCGGGGATCACAGCCAGAAGATTGTTCCAGCCGCCGCGAATCCCGCCGCAATGGGTCTCGATCAGTTCCTCAAAGGACAGCGACATGGCCTCTTCAACCACGCAGGGCCGGTTCACGTGGCCAGAGATCGCGAAGAGCTTGGTGCCCGCATTGTTGGGCCGCCCGAAGCCCGCGAACCAGGACCCGCCACGCCGCAGAATGGTGGGCACCACAGCGATTGATTCCACATTATTCACTGTCGTCGGGCAGCCATAAAGCCCCGCGCCCGCCGGGAAAGGCGGCTTCATGCGCGGCATGCCTTTGCGCCCTTCGAGGCTTTCGAGAAGCGCGGTTTCCTCGCCGCAGATGTAAGCGCCCGCGCCGTGATGCAGGTAGAGGTCGAAATCCCAGCCTGACCCGCAGGCATTCTTGCCAACAAGCCCCGCGTCATAGGCTTCATCAATCGCGTTTTGCAACGCTTCCTTCTCGCGGATATATTCGCCGCGAATGTAGATGTAGCAGGCATGCGCATTCATCGCGAAAGACGCGATCAGACAGCCCTCGATAAGCGTATGCGGATCATGGCGCATGATCTCACGGTCCTTGCAGGTTCCGGGCTCGGATTCGTCGGCATTCACCACCAGATAGGCCGGGCGCCCGTCGCTTTCCTTGGGCATGAAGGACCATTTCAGACCCGTCGGAAAGCCCGCACCACCACGCCCGCGCAGGCCCGATTGCTTCATCTCGTCGATGAT
>PXDM01000488.1 GCA_003565055.1 Paracoccaceae bacterium | reverse complement strand
CCTCAGTGATGATCGCACCGACCGATGAGATATCGAAGCCCGGCTGGTCGGGCGTATTCGCATTGAAAGGCACCGCCACATCGAAGGTTTCTTCGATGCTGAAAATGCACTCGACCAGTCCGAGACTGTCGATACCGAGATCACCAAGACGGCAGGCGGGCGTGATATCAGCAGGAGTCAACATCGCCTGTTCGGCAATGATTGCGATGACGCGTTCCTCGATCAGCTTTCTGTCCATCGTGATACCAGTCCCATCGGGCACCGTCGCTTCGTGCTGCACGCCCTGTATCTGAGCAAATCGTAACAGTTTTACGACAGCGGGCAACTCAAAACACTGCAATCAGGCAGCGCGCGCCTGCCTGTTGCCACCGGCTCAAATCTGCACATCTTCCCCAGTTGCCCCCAAAGCGCGCAAAGCCTCGTAGATTTTCGCGTCGCGGCCATAGACATCCGCACGGAAATTCAGCTCGCCGCGCACATTCGTAAAGGCCGTCCGATAGACCAGATGCACCGGCACAGGCTCATCCAGGAAAATCCGGGTCTGGCGGCGCGTGTTCAGGGTCGAATGATAGAGCCCACGGGGGTCGGCGGTCTGGCGCGACAGCAACTCATATGCGAAATCGCGCGGATCGTTGAGCCGGACACAGCCCGAGGAATGCGCGCGGACCGTGGTGCGGAACAGGTGGCGCTCAGGCGTGTCATGCAGATAAATCGCATAGGGGTTTGGGAACATGAACTTCACCTCCCCCAGCGCATTGTTCGGCCCCGGTGGCTGGCGCACGTTGAAGGGGAAATTGGCGGGCGTGTAGCGCGAGAAGTTGATCTGCTCGCGCGGCACCACGCGACCGCGCGAGTCGACGATCTGCAAATGGCGCGCGCCCCCTGCCGACAGCGCCCCCCAGTAGGAGCGTGCGACAATCGAGCGCGGCAGCGTCCAGTCGGGATTGATCTCGAGATAGGTCATCCGGTCAGAGAATTCAGGTGTCTGCCGCCCGTCGGTCTGCGCGCCAACCACGGAGACTGTCTCAAAGGTGACCTGGTCATCATCGACAATTTGCGAGGTGAAATCGGTCAGATTCACCCAGATATGCCGGTCCCCACGCGGGATATTGAGCCAGCGCTCGCGTTCCAGCGCGACGATGACAGATTTCAGCCGGTCTTCGGGCGCGACATTCATCGCGCGGATCGTGGCGGTGCCCGCGATGCCGTCGGCCTCCAGCCCGTGATTGGTCTGGAAATTCATCACGGCCAGTTCCAGTGCAGGATCGTAGCTCGCGGCGGCCGAACGCTCGAGATATCCCATAGCGACCAGCCGATTGCGCAGCGCGACAACCTCCGCCCCCGATGTGCCGGGCGCGAATTGTGCGGCGGGCACTGTCGGACCCCACCCTCCGGCAGCGATGACCTGCATCAATTCGTTGCGCGCCCGCAGCAAACGGGCATATTCGGGCGCGGAAGGCACGAGATCACGCAGCACAGCGGCCGTCGGGCGCTCGGTCAGATCCTGCAGCAGCTCCGCGGGGTCAGGCCGTGGCAACTCGCGCACAATGCTGCGATCAATCCGGCGCGGGGTCAGCAAACCGCTCGAAATATCACGGGCATATTGCAGAAAGACCTCGGTGACACGCGCCTCCAGAAGCGCTCTGTCGCGCTCGCTCTCAACGGCCTCGAAGGCCGCGATCAGGCCGGACACGTCATAGCGATGCTCCGGCAATCCATGCTGACCTGCACGCGACAACGCGGTTAAAAGCGCAGCACGGCGCTCGGCATGCGCGCTGCCAGTCCAGAGTGGCGCGAAATCCTGCGCGCGGTAAAAGGCGGCGACGGCTTCATTGTCCGCAACGCTCTCCGCAAGCGTCTGGCGGAAGGCCGGAAACTGCTGGGCGTCAACGGGCGCTGCAGGCCAAAGGATCAAGGCCACGGCCCCGATGACCATCATGCGTCTTGCTGCCCGACCCAGTTTCATCCCGCCTATCACCAACATGTGATTCCCTTCTTTGACACCAATCACCTTTCTGGACAGATTACCCCGAGCAAGGTCCACTCACAACATTGCGATTTGGAACAAAAAAACCGATGGCGTGGCATTGAGGTTTCATCAAGAATTTCTTGCTAAGCTTGATGTCATGAACCGAATAGAGCCGCTTCACCCGCCACGGTCTCCGACACATCGCCCCTACAAAATGGGCAAATTTCCGCTTATCAGTGGGATGACATGGTCGCGCCTGATCAAAATCAGTTGGGGAATCCTGCATGTTGTGGCAAGGCTGTACTTGCACAAAAGCGATCTGATCGCTGAACAGCGGCGGAGCGCTTTTTGACAAACAGCTCGGAAGACGCTGAAAAGAATGAGAAACTAGGGACGACGCTCTTCATGATTGACAAGTCTACGACGAAGCTCACGCGGCGCGCGATACTTGGTGCCTTTGCAGCAACGGCTATCAGTGCTGCACCTTTCTTTCCTGGCGTGACGGCCTATGCACGCGGCGCGGGCGATATCCGCAGGCTGCGCTTCTACTCAGGTCGGACGGGCGAGAACATCAATCTCATCTACTGGATCGACGGAAATTACGTCCCGGAATCCATGCGCGAGATCAACCACTTCTTCCGTGACTGGCGCAACAATCAGGTTCACACGATTGACGCGCGCACCGTAGATTTTCTGTCTGCGACGCATAGCATCCTGCGCGTCACCGAACCGTATATGCTGCTTTCGGGCTATCGTTCACCTCAGACGAACCGCATGCTGCGCGCCCGCTCCAACAATGTGGCCCAGAACTCCTTGCATCTGACGGGCAAGGCGGCCGATATCCGACTGAATTCGCGGAGTGTTGCGCAGATCGCGCAGGCTGCACAGTCCTGCAATGCAGGCGGTGTCGGGCGCTATTCAAGATCGAATTTTGTCCATGTGGATTGCGGCGCGGTGCGCAACTGGGGCCGCTGAGGCAAGGCTTTCCCAAAGATGCCGTGGCACCCCACCTGACAGTCACAATTCAGCGTGGCTGCATTATCACCATCTTTACCCGCATCCGGGCATAATGTTAATTGTCCCCGAGCGTGGCATGCCACTCCTCGACAGAATGAGTTAAAGCGCTTGGTCGAAAGCGGCTGGATAGAGCGGCGTGCTCTGACGAAGGTGTTTGTGCAAGGCATTAGTGATGTTGGAATTCGAGGGCGTCAGCAAGTCATACTGGACCGGCAAGCAGCGCAAGATCATTCTTGAAGATGCCAGTTTTTCAGTCAGAAACGGCATGAACCTGGGAATTCTGGCGAAGAACGGCACCGGAAAAACCACAGTCATCAACATGATGGCAGGGCTCGAAAAGCCTGATGAAGGATTCATCCACCGCCGCTGCAGCGTCTCTTTTCCGCTGGGCTTCATGGGCGGTCTCGATACCAAGCAATCGGGAACCGAAAATGTCCGGTATATCGCCTCACTTTACAGCCTGGAGCCCGATGAGGTGGAAGCTTTCTGCCGCTGGATGTGCGATATCAAGGAATATTTCGACATGCCCATCGGCACTTACAGCCAGGGTATGCGGGCGCGGCTCTCTCTGGCGCTGATGATGGCCATGAATTTTGACCTCTACCTGATTGATGAAGGCATGCCGACCACAACCGACGTCGCCTTCAACCGCCGCGCAGGCGCTGTGATGCGTGAACGGTTTGAAACCTCGACACTTGTCATCGTGTCGCATCAGATGGATACTCTGGAAAAATTCTGCAACTCGGCTGCGGTCATGCATGACGGCAAGCTGTATTTCTTTGACACTCTTGAAGAAGCCAAGGAACTTTATGACTACACCGATTAAGTCCCAGCGCTTCCGGCTTCGCAAAGCGAGAACGAGAGCCGAAACTGCAGAGCCCCTTGCTTCCAGCGAGGCCGATCTGCGCCGCAATCCGCTGATGCGTATGGCACCGGAGACCATCCCGGATGCCGAACTCGCGGACGAAGACACGCCGCCGCCCCTTGCCACCTCCCCGAGGGTGGAACCCGACACAAGTCGCCCCGTCCTGCATGTGCAAAAGCGGCGCGTCAGCCCGCCCGAGCAGAGCGAAGAGCAAGAAAATGAGCAGCCTGAGGCAGTGCAACCCAGTCACCGCGACACCTCTGCGGATGTGGCGGATCTCGAAGGTCGCCCCGAGGTTCTCGATTCGCTCGATGCCATCCGCAATGAAGGGCTGAATGCCCGTCAGTTGCGCATGGCGATGCGGGTCGCCCAAAAACACGGCATCCGCCCCACCTCCGCTTATGAGGCCGTCTTGCTCTTGCGCCAGCGCGGCGTTGATCCCTTTGCGCGCAGCACGATGCTCGACCTGGCCCAGACGGACTCATCCGAAGACTCGCGCGCCCTCACGACGCGCCCCGGCACGGTCCCCGCAAAACGTTCTGAGGCCCCCGCCCCCGCGGCCAAGGAGCGGATGGCGCGCATCGCGCAAGAGCGCGACAAGGAGTTGCGCAAGGTCCAGAATGAAAT
>PXDM01000390.1 GCA_003565055.1 Paracoccaceae bacterium | reverse complement strand
TCTTGAGAAGGGCGAGAGCGTCCGACGGGTAGCGGCGGCGCTGGATGTAGCACCATCGAGCGTTGTGAAATGGTCGCAGCGCCTGCGGGTGACGGGGAGCTGCGCGCCTGCGGGCACCGGCGGCCACCCGCCGCGCAAGATTGCAGGCGCGCATGAAGTGTGGATGTTGGAACGGATCAAGACGCCCTTCACCCTGCGCGGCTTGGTGCGTGAGTTGGCCGAGCGCGGCCTGTGCGTCGATTACCGCACGGTCTGGTCCTTCGTGCATCGCACAGGGTATTCGTTCAAAAAAAGACCCAACTCGCCGAAGAACAGAACCGCCCGGATGTAAGCCGCCGCCGTGCGCGCTGGAAGCGGCATCAGGACAAGATCGATCCGTCCCGCTTGGTGTTCATTGATGGTGAGCCTGCGAACGCCACTGGTCCGAGAGAGCAGGCGAACGGGGCCAAGACCAACATGGCACCCCTGCGCGGCTGGGCCCCAAAAGGCGAGCGCCTGATCGGGCGCGCGCCGCATGGCCACTGGCGCACCATGACCTTCATCGCCGCCTTGCGCCACGACCGGATCGACGCGCCGTTCGTGCTCGATGGCCCAGTGAACGGGGACGCTTTCCAAGCCTATGTCGAGAAGGTCCTCGTCCCGACATTGCGTCCCGGCGATGTGGTGGTCATGGATAATCTAGGCAGTCACAAAGGGCAGCCAGTGCGCGCCGCCATCCGAGCGGCAAAGGCGCACCTTCTCTTCCTCCCGCCCTACAGCCCGGACCTCAACCCCATCGAACAGGTCTTTGCCAAGCTCAAGCACATGCTCCGAGAGGCATCCGAGCGCACAATCGAAGCAACATGGCGCAAGATCGGCGCGCTCCTCGAATGCTTCACCCCGCAGGAATGCGCAAACTACCTCGTCAACGCAGGATATGCTTCAAGCTGATCTCATCCCGCTCTAGGCATCAGGGCCGCTCGATAGATAGCGCGATCCCCTGCCCGCCGCCAATGCACATGGTGACGAGAGCGCGCTTGCCGCCAATGCGCGCGAGTTCATAAAGCGCCTTGATCGTGATGATCGCACCCGTCGCGCCGACCGGATGGCCAAGCGCAATTGCGCCCCCGTTCGAGTTGACCCGCGCCGCGTCCATCCCGAGCGCAGCACTCACCGCCAATGCCTGCGCGGCGAAAGCCTCGTTCGATTCGATCACGTCGAAATCGTCGATCTTCAGCCCCGTGCGCGCCAGAAGCGCTTCGACCGCAGGGACAGGGCCGATCCCCATCACCTCGGGGCGCACGCCCGCATGAGCATAGCCCGTGATGCGCGCAAGCGGCGCAAGCCCGGCGCGCTCTGCTGCCTCTGCCCGCGCCAGAACCAGCGCCGCCGCGCCGTCATTGATCCCCGAGGCATTCCCCGCCGTCACCGTGCCCCCTTTCTCGAACGCGGCGCGCAAGCCCGCCAGCGTCTCGAGGCTCGTGGCCTTGGGATGTTCATCCACGTCGAACATCACCTCGCCCTTGCGGGTCTTGACCGGCACAGGCACGATCTGATCGGCAAAGCGCCCCTCCGCGATGGCGCGCGCCGCGCGGGTCTGGCTTTCCAGCGCGAAAGCGTCCTGCGCCTCGCGGGTGATGCCATGCTCGCGCGCGACATTCTCCGCCGTCACTCCCATATGCCCGGTCCCGAAAGGACAGGTCAGCGCGCCCACCATCATGTCGATGGCACCCGCATCCCCCATCTTCTGCCCGAAACGCGCGGCAGGCAGGATATAGGGCGCGCGGCTCATGCTCTCGGCCCCGCCCACCAGCGCGAAATCCGTATCCCCCAGCGCCAAAGCCTGCGTGCCCGAGACAATCGCCTGCACGCCCGAGCCGCAGAGCCGGTTCACGTTCATCGCAGGCACGCTGTCAGGCACGCCCGCGCCCATCGCCGCGCGGCGCGACAGGTACATATCCGCCGGTTCCGTTGCGAGCACGGTGCCAAAGACCACAGTGCCGATCTGATCTGGCGCAACGCCTGCCCGCGCCAGCGCCGCATCAGATGCGATCCGCGCCAGCTCAATCGCGGGCATCGTGGCCAATGACCCGCCGAAACTGCCAATCGCCGTGCGTGCGCCGCCAAGAATTACGATATCGTCCATGAAAGCCCCCCATCTGAGGCTTTAACTCTAGGCGTAAAATTCGGCTCAATCCAGCGTGACGCGCCGTCGGGCTCAACCGCGTTTGCGTTTGAGCTTCTTCTTGGCCTTCGCCGCCCCCGCGCGTCCCTTGCCAACACTGCGCCGCACCGGCCCCCCGCGCCCGCGCCGCCCCGAGCCGCGCGGTGGTGCATCGCCTTCAACCTCCAGAAGCTCCAAGGCTATGCCGCCCGTGACGGGCTCAGCCTCGGAGAGCTTCACCTTGACGCGCTGCCCCAGCCCGATCCGAAATCCCGAACGCTCCCCTTCCAGCGCCTGCGCCTCGGCGTCATGGCGGAAATATTCGTCGCCAATTGCCCGGATCGGGATCAGCCCATCCGCGCCCGTCTCATCGAGCTTCACGAAGACCCCGAACCGCGCCACGCCCGACACACGGCCCGCGAACTCTGCCCCCACGCGCTCTGCCAGATAGGCCGCCAGATAGCGGTCCGCCGTGTCGCGCTCAGCGGCCATTGAGCGGCGCTCGGCCTCGGAGATCGCCTTGGCGGTCTCTTCCAGATGCTCGATATCCCAGGGCGACAACCCGTCATCGCCCCAGCCATGCGCAGAAATCAGACCGCGATGCACGATCAGATCGGCATAGCGGCGAATGGGCGAGGTGAAATGCGCGTATTCCCGCAGCGCAAGGCCAAAATGGCCGAAATTCTGCGGCGCGTAATAGGCCTGCGTCATCGAGCGCAAGGTGGCCATGTTGATCAACTCGTCAAATTCCGTGCCTTCGGCCTGCCGCAGAAGCTGGTTGAAATGGCGCGTCATCAGCACCTGCCCCTTGGCCAGATTGAAGCCCGACTCGCGCGCCAATTCGCGCAGCGATTCCATCTTCTCGGGGCTGGGTTCTTCATGCACGCGGTAGAGGAGCGCGCGCCCCTTCTCGCGCAGCGTCTCGGCTGCGGCGACATTGGCGAGCACCATGCATTCCTCGACCAGCCGATGCGCATCAAAGCGCTCCTTGAACGCCACCGAGGTGACGCGGCCCTCGGGCGAGAGCACGATCTGACGCTCGGGCAAGTCCAGATCAAGCGGCTGGCGGCGCGCGCGGGCTTTCGTCAGCGCACGGTAAGCGGCAAAGAGATCGGCCAGATGATGCGCCAAAGGTGCGGTTGCCTCGTCGAGCGTCCCATCGTCGGCGGCCTGCGCCTGCTCATAGGTCAGCGAGGCCGTCGAGCGCATCATCGCGCGGAAGAACTCATGCCCACGCTTGGCCCCCTCCGCGTCGATAACCATCCTGAGCGCGATGCAGGGCCGGTCCACCCCCTCATGCAGCGAACAGAGATCGCCCGACAGGATATCGGGCAGCATCGGCACAACGCGGTCGGGGAAATAGGTGGAATTGCCCCGCCTGCGCGCCTCGCGGTCCAGTTCCGAGTTGGGCCGCACATAGGCCGCAACATCGGCAATCGCCACCCAGAGGATGAAACCGCCGGGGTTCTCGGGGTCGGGATCGGCCTCGGCATAGATCGCATCGTCATGGTCGCGCGCATCCCACGGGTCGATCGTCATCAAGGGCAGCGCGCGCAGATCGCGGCGGCCCGTCTCGGCCACAGGCCCGGCCCTGTCGGCCTCGGCAATCACCTCATCGGGGAAAGCGTCGCGGATGCCGTGCTGGTGGATGGCGATCAGCGAGACAGCCTTGGGCGCGGTCGGATCGCCCAGACGCTCGATCACCCGCGCACGCAGCGGGCCGAAGCGCGACTTGCCCTCAGGTTCGGCATGGACCAACTCGCCATCTTCCGCGCCGCCTGTGTCGGTGACCGTCCAGACCTTGTCCGAACCTTTGTCGATCCCGACAATCCGCCCGCCCTGCGCTTCCTTGCGGAAAATCCCAAGAATACGGGAGGGATTGGCCCCGAGCTTGCGAATGACCCGCGCCTGATAGTCATAATCGGGGCCACGGATGGCCTCGAGCTTCGCAAGCACCCGGTCGCCCTGCCCGAGCGCCGGATCTCCCGCTTGCGTGATCATCACGATCACCGGCGCCGCCCCATCGCCCCGCCACTCGACAGGCCGCGCGAAAAGATCGCCATCGCCGTCAGGCGCAAGAATATCGAGCACTGTGACAGGCGGCATTTTACCGCCAGAACGGCTGCGGCGGGGCTTGAGCACCCCTTCGGCCTCCAACGCGCCCAGAAGCGCCTTGAGGTCAATCTTGGCGCTGCCCTTGATCCCGAACGCCTTGGCAAGCTCGCGCCTTGTGGCGGCGGGATTCTCAGCGATCCAGTCGCGCAGGGCATCGAGCGAGGGCAGCTGCTTCATCGTGGCGTCCTCGCGCGGCACAGGCCCGCGCCCGGCACGCAAGGCAGGGGC
>PXDM01000332.1 GCA_003565055.1 Paracoccaceae bacterium | reverse complement strand
TTCCAGCTCGCGCCCGGTCGAGGGGTTGTGCAGGCACAGCGCCATGCCGCCCTGATAGATGCGGTCCAGACAGTAATTCGCACCGACACAAGGGCGGATGCGGTCTTCTTCGCCGCGCATGATCCGGGCCACGATATGCGGGTCGGCCATATGCGCGCGGGTCATGCCCACCATGTCCAGCTTGCCGCTGGCAATCGCATGACGCGCAGTCGCCACGTCCTGAATCTTGGCCGCGTGAAAGGTCGGGAAGCGGGTCGCTGCGCGAATTTCGCCTGCGAAGTCCAGATGCGGGGCCGAGGCCATGCCCTGCACCGGAATCACATCGGTCAGCGCGGCATCGGTGTCGATATGGCCGCGAATGACATTCAGGAAATCCACCATGCCGCTGTCTTTCAGACGGCGCGAGATCTCCAGCCCGTCTTCGCGCGTCAACCCGCCCGGCAGGGCTTCGTCGCCCGTGTAGCGCAGCCCCACGATGAAATCATCGCCGCAGCGAGCGCGGATGGCGCGCAGCACATCGAAAGTAAAGCGCAGCCGGTTGTCGAGTGATCCGCCATAGGGGCCATCGAGATCATTGGTCAGGGGCGACCAGAACTGGTCCATCAGATGCCCGTAAGCCTGCAACTCGATCCCGTCCAGCCCAGCGGCCTGCATCCGCTCGGCCGCACTCGCGTAATCTTCGATGATCCGCGCGATGTCCCAGTCTTCGGCCTTTTTCGGGAAGGCCTTGTGCGAGGGCTCGCGCTCAAATCCCGGCGAGACAACAGGCAGCCAGTCCGCCTTGTCCCAGCGCGTGCGGCGGCCCAGATGCGTCAGCTGGATCATCACCGCGCAGCCATGGTCGTGGCATTCGTCCGTCAACTGGCGCATCCAGCCAACCACTTCGTCCTTCCAGGCCAGGATATTGTTGAACACGGGCGGGCTGTCACGCGCGACCGAGGCCGATCCGGCGGTCATTGTCAGCGCCACGCCCGCCCGCGCGCGCTCGACATGGTAGGCGCGGTAGCGGTCTTTCGGCATGCCGTCTTCGGGATAGGCCGGTTCGTGGCTGGTGATCATCAGCCGGTTTTTCAGCGTCAGATGTTTCAGGCGATAGGGCTGGAGCAGGGGATCGTGCGACATGGGAAACTCCTTGGCATTGCGCAAGGGTTCCTTGAAATGTTCACTTATGTCAAGAAAAAGATCATCTATGTATATTTCCCTTGCGCATGGTTTCGCGCGGCATATGCTGTGGTGCATGGACACAGCATTTCCCGACGGGACGGAAACCGAGAAAACGACCGGCTGGCGCGGATCGCGCGCGCTCTGGCTTGACGCGGCGAGGCGCGCCTTGCTGGAGAGCGGGCTGGAGGCTGTGAAGATCCAGCCGCTCGCCAGCCAGCTGAACCTGTCGCGCACCAGTTTCTACTGGTTCTTCAAGGACCGGCAGGCGCTGCTGGATGCGCTTCTGGACGATTGGGAAGCGCGCAACACAGGCGCTTTTGTGCTGGCGCGCGATGCTTATGCCGAAACCATCGCCGAGGCGATTCTGAACCTGATTGCAGTCTTTTACGACCCGCATCTCTTCGACCCGGAGCTGGATTTCGCGGTGCGTGCCTGGGGGCAGGGAACAGGTGCCGTCAAGGCGCGCGTTACCGCCGCAGATGCCGCAAGGCTGGACGCGATCCGGGCCATGTTCCAGCGCTTCGGGTTCGGCCCGGATGACGCGGATGTCCGCGCCCGCACCGTCTATCTGACCCAGATCGGCTATATCTCGATGCAGGTGCGTGAAGACATGGCAACGCGGCTCTTGCGTGTGCCGGGCTATGTGACAGCCTTTACCGGGACATCCCCGACCGAAAGCGAGCTGGCCCGCTTCCATGCCCGGCTGAAACCGCGCAACTGACGTTGCGACCAGATGGCTGCAGCCAAATTGTGGCGCATGCGCAGTTCCTGTAGAACGCTTGCAATCCATCGCGCTACAGAAAGCCCTTCTCATGACGTCTTCACAGGTTTCGTCCCGCAAGCCCGCGGTGCCGTTTCTCATTGTCGCGCTTCTCGCAATATCGGTCGGCGCTGCTGTCTGGTGGGTGACACGCCCCGCTGCATTGCTGATCCAGGGCGAGGTCGCGGCCCCGCGCGTCGATATCTCTGCGCGCATGTCAGGCCGGGTGGCCGAGATCAAGGCTGCCTTGGGCGGGCAGGTCGAGGCCGGGCAGGTTCTGGTGGAGCTTTCCAACCCGCAGCTTGTCACAAGCCATGCCGCCGCCGCGTCCGGGCTGGAGGTCGCGCGCGCCTCGGAAGCTGCCGCCGGGGCAACCCGGCCCGAGGTGATCCGCGCCCGCGAGGCTGAACTGGCCGCCGCTGTGGCCGATCTGCGGCTGGCCGAGGAACAGGTGACGCGCGACCGCGAGCTTGTCCAGCAGGGGGTGCGCCCGCAGGCCGCGATGGACCAGACCCTGCGCAATGTCGAAACCGCCGCCCGCCGGGTCGAGGCCGCCGAGGCGCAGCTTGATCTGGCCCGCGCCGGGGCCTCGCCCGAAGAACGCGCCGTGGCCGCCGCGCAGGTCGCGCAGGCCGAAGCCGCGCTGGCCCAGCGGCAGGCCGAGCTGGACGAATTGACCATCCACGCACCGCTGAGCGGCGAGATTTCCGCCCGCCTGATCGAGCTGGGCGAGAATGTCAGCCCTGGCGCGCCCTTGTTCACGATTGTGGACATGGATCAGGCATGGTTCACCTTCAATCTGCGCGAAGACCTGCTGAGCGGGCTGCAGGTGGGCGATGTGCTCTCGGTGCATGTGCCTGCGCTGCAGCAAGACGTCGATGCCGAGATCACGTTGATCAATGTGCAGGGGCAGTTCGCAAGCTGGCGCGCGACCCGGGCCACGGGCGATTTCGATCTGCGCAGCTTCGAGCTGCGCGCCCGCCCGCTTGCGCCGCTCGACGGGCTGCGCCCCGGCATGTCGGCGCTGATCGCGCTGGGTGGCTAGATCATGCTGGCAGTGATGGCGCGCGAATTCCGGCTGATCCTGCGCCGCCCGGCGCTGCTGGGGCTGGTCGTCGTGCTGCCGGTGCTGATGCTGGTCGTGCTGACAGGCATTTTCCGAGCGGGCATTCCCACCGGCATGGCTGTGGTGGTGGTCGATCTGGATCGCTCGGACCTGTCGCGCAGCATCACAAGGATGCTGGATGCCGCGCCCGAAATCACTGTGCGGGAACAGGCCCTGAGCCTGAGTGAGGCCCGCGCGCAGATCGTGGCCGGTCATGCACGTGGCGCGATCTATCTGCCGCAAGGGCTGGAGCGCGACATCATCCGGGGGTCGCGGCCTGAGATCGTGATCTTCTATGACAACCAGCATATGAGCGCGGGCTCCATGGTCGCGCGCGGGGCACGCGGGGCGATTGATACTGCGCTGGCCGGTCTGCGTCTGTCGATCCGGCAGGGGCAGGGTGACGCGCCCGTGCAGGCCACGGCCCGCATTCAGCCCATTCCCGTGCAGGCCCATGCGCTGTTCAATCCGGCCTTTGACTATGTGCATTTCCTGCTCGCAGCCCTTGTGCCGACCGTGCTGCAGATCATCGCGGCGGCCGCGACGGCTTATGCCATCTCGCTCGATTTCGGACCGGGGCGGCACCCGCAGGTGCTGGGGCGTATGGCGGGCGGGGTCTTGCCGGCGATGCTGGGCAAGATCCTGCCCTATACGGTGATTTTCCTCATGATCCTCGGGCTGTCGGATATCGCGCTTTATGGCTGGCTGGGCGTGCCCCTGCGCGGGTCATTGCTGCTGATGGCCACTGGTGCCGTGCTGTTCGTGCTGGGCGTGCAACTGATCGGCGCGGCGGCTTTCGTGCTGACCCGCGACATGGGCCGTGCGGCCAGCATTATCGCCGTGATCACTGCCCCGGCTTTCGGCTTCATGGGGCTGGGCTTCCCGCGCGAGGCCATGTCACCGCTGGCGCAGGCTTGGGGCGCAGCGATCCCCGGCACATGGTATGTGCAACTGCGCATCGACCAGTCGCTGCGCGAGACACCGCTGGATATTTCGGTCTGGTCGGTGGTCTGGCTGGCCTGCATTGCTGTTGCGCTGGGCGCTTTGGTGCTGCTGCGGCTGTTGCGTCTGCGCCGCGCGATCGAGGCCGCAACATGAGCGCTATCCTGACTGCCCTGCGCGCCGAATTGCGCGGCATCTTTGCCGACCGTCAGGTGCGGCTGATTGTGCTGGCCGCGCTGGTGATCTATGCGTTGGTCTATCCCTATCCCTACCGGGCCGAGCTGTTGCGCGATGTGCCGGTCGTTCTGGTCGATCTGGACCGTTCCAACAGTTCGGCGGACCTCGCGCGGCGCGTCACTGCGTCCGAGGCCGTGACGCTCAGCCATGACGCGCCCGACATGATCGCGGCCACCCGTCTGGTGCAGGAGCGCCGCGCCTATGGTGTGCTGGTCATCCCCGAGGGCTTTGAACGCGCGCTGTTGCGCGGCAGTCAAAGCCCCGTCGCGCTTTATGCGGATGCCAGCTATT